>CAIYXH010000244.1 GCA_903930195.1 uncultured Actinomycetes bacterium
CGCTCGATGCCCTCGGCCAGGCGTTCAAGGGGGCGATGGCGTCGGTGCGGCGCCTGCGCGGCCGCGACACCCACCGCCCCGGCGAGCTGAGCTACGCGCAGTACCAGCTCCTCTTCGCGCTCCACCATCACGAGACGCTCGGGACGAGCGAGCTCGCCACCCACGCCGAGCTCTCCCCCGCGACCGTCACCCCGATGCTCGACATGCTCGAGACGATGGGGCTCGTCGAGCGCACCCGCTCGAGCACCGACCGCCGCGTCGTCACCTGCCGCCTCACCACCCGCGGCGCCGAGCTCGTCGCGGCGCGGCGCGGCACGATCGAGGCGCGATGGAGTGCCGCGCTCGTCCGCTTCGATCCCCGTGAGCTTGCGACGGCGGCCGCCGTGCTCGACGAGCTGAAGCTGTTCTTCGACGCACTCGACGTCGAAGCGTGAGAATGTCCGAGGGGCCGCCTGCGCGAACGCGGGCGACCCCTCGGCGTCAGTCGCTACGGGCCCCAGCCGCTCGAGCCGACCAAGCCGGCGAGGACGACAGCCAGCGATACCACGAACACCATGCTCAGCTTCGACATCATCAGGATTCACCCCCTCCCCCACGTCGCAGACACCCCAGCGAGCGGACGTCGCGTCCACAGCGTCTTTTGTCAAGTCGCCCCCAGCCGTTTGACGACGTCCCGCCCCGACACGAAGATAGGCCGATGACCGGTCGTCACGTTCCCGCCGCCACCGAGACCATCGGCGGGCGCCTCCGCCGCCTGCGCGTCGCGCACGGCCTGAGCCAGCGCGAGCTCGCGAGCGAGGGCGTCTCCTACGCCTATATCTCGCGCCTCGAGCGCGACGAGCGGCGCCCGTCGGTACGCGCGCTGCGGCAGATCGCGCAGAAGCTCGGTGTCAGCGCCACGTACCTCGAGACCGGCCACGACCTGACTGCGGCGCAGCTGCTCGAACTCCGGCTCTGCGATGCGGAAATCGAGCTGCGGCTCTCCGACGACACCCGCCAGGCCGAACGCGAGCTCGTGCGCATCGTCGGCGAGGCCGAGGAGCTCCAGGATCACGACCTTGTCGTCCGCGCCTCCGCCGCGCTCGGCCTGGCGGCGTTCCATCGGGGCGATCACGGCACCGCGGTGGACCGCCTCGAGGCCGTCGTCGACCAGCTCTCCCCCGCCGAGCACCCCGACTGCTTCGGCACGCTCGCCCGGGCCTACGTCGGCCTCGGCCGCACCGACGACGCCGTCGACCTGCTCGCGTCGGCCCTGACCGCGGCTCATCGTGCGGCGCCCGCGAACCCGATCCTGACCGTTCGCTACGCGACCCTCCTGAGCTACGCGCTCTCCGAGGTCGGCGACCTCAGTGCCGCCCGCGACGTCGTCGCCTACGCGCTCGAACAGGCGCACGAGAGCGAGGATCCGTATACCCGTGTCCGCACCTACTGGTCGGAGGCGCGTCTCGCCGCCATTGCCGGCGACGCGCAGACCGCGCTCGCGAGCCTCAACCGCGCCGTCTCATTGCTCGAGACGACCGAGGACGCGCGACAGCTCGGGCGCGCCCATCTCCTCTGGGCCGAGATCCTCACCTTCGACGGCCGCGCCGGCGAAGCAGTCCCCCACCTGCGCGATGCCAAGCGGCTCCTCGGACGCAAGCCCGCGGCGGAAGACCTCTACTGGCTCCGTACCGAGCAGGCCCGGGCCGAGGCCCAGCTCGGCCTCGTCGAGAAGGCGATCGCGCACGGCGAGCAGGCGCTCGCGCTGATCGGCGACACCGATCCCGCCGAGCAGGGCGCAGCCCATCTCGCGCTCGGCGAGGCGCACGCGAAGTCGGGCGACCACACGACGGCTCTGGAGCACCTCGAGCGGTCGGTCCAGCTCCTCACGGCACAGCGCGTCTGGCGCGACGCCGCCGAGGCCTACCGCCTGCTCGCGGAGACGCTCGACGCCGCAGGCCAGCCGACCGAGGCGGCCAGGGTACGCGCGACGCGCGAGGTGGCGACCCACCTCGAAGCCGCGCCGAGCGGCCGGCGGATCACCCTGCCGCCGTCATCGCCCACCGCCATCGCCTGACGCGCGGGGCGCTACACTTCCGCGAGCACGGGGCTGTAGCTCAGCTGGGAGAGCGCCTGGATCGCACCCAGGAGGTCAGCGGTTCGAGCCCGCTCAGCTCCATGAAAAACCCCGCAAAAGCGGGGTTTTTTGTTGCCACCGTGTTGCCAGCTTAGACGCTTCTACCGAGCGTCTACCGTCGCCGTGGAGCGTGTGATGGAGGCAATCGCGAACGACCAGCAGCGCGTCCTGCTCACGCTCGCGACCGGAACGGGCAAGACGTTCATCGCCTTCCAGATCGTATGGAAGCTCTTTCATAGTCGGTGGAACTTGGGCCGCGAGCCGACGCGGCGCCCGCGCATTCTCTTTCTGACGGATCGGAACAACCTCGCCGATCAGGCGTACAACGCCTTCTCCGCGTTCCCCGAGGATGCGCTGGTGCGGATCGCGCCCGCAGACATTCGGAAGAAGGGCAAGGTCCCGAAGAACGGCAGCGTGTTCTTCACGATCTTCCAGACGTTCATGAGCGGGCCCCCGAAGGACGGCCACCCGTCACCCTATTTCGGTGAGTACCCGCCGGACTTCTTCGACTTCATCGTTATTGATGAGTGCCATCGCGGCGGCGCCAACGATGAGAGCAACTGGCGCGGCATCCTCGAGTACTTCGCTCCGGCCGTGCAACTTGGTCTGACAGCAACGCCAAAACGCAAGGACAACGTGGACA
>CAIYXH010000245.1 GCA_903930195.1 uncultured Actinomycetes bacterium
CTGGGAGAGCGCCGCCTTTGCAAGGCGGAGGTCGTCGGTTCGATCCCGACACGCTCCACTCCCGTGCTCCAGATGCGGCCCGGGCCGAGCGGTATCCTCGGCGAATGGCAGCGACGGACGGGATTCGCGACGAGGAGACCCTCCGTGCGACCCTGGGGTCGCCCGCGGAGCTCGTCCTCTCGAAGATCGCAGACCGGCTGAACCCGCTCACGCGGCAGTTCGTCGAGCGCTCGCCGTTCGCGTGCGTCGCGACCGCCACGCCGCGCGGCGGGCTCGACGTCTCGCCGCGGGGCGATGGCCCCGGGTTCGTGCGGATCCTCGACGAGCGCACGCTGCTGATGCCCGACCGCCCCGGCAACCGGATCGGCGACACGCTGACGAACCTGCTCGACGACGACCGGATCGGGATCCTCTTCCTGATCCCGGGGATCGGCGACACCTTCCGCGTCAACGGACGCGCCACGATCGTCGACGACCCCGAGCTGCTCGCCCCGAGTGCCGTCAACGGCAGCGTGCCCGCGCTCGGCCTCCGGATCGCCGTCGAGGAGTGCTACACGCAGTGCGCCAAGGCGCTGATCCGCTCCGACCTCTGGAACCCCGAGCTGCACGTCGACCGCTCCGAGCTCCCCTCCGGCGGTGAGATCCTCCGCTCGCTGAACGATCCGTCGTTCGACGCTGCCGAATACGACGAGGCGCGCGCCGAGCGATACGCGCGCGGCGAAGGGCTCTACTAGGTCAGACGGAACGTGGCGGAGGTCGTCGTACCGCCGCTCGAGAGCTGGAGGCGGTAGCTCCCCGGCGCGAGGGCGCGCGTCGTGGTCGAGTAGGTGCCGACGTACCCCGCCGAGCCTGCGGTCGTCGACCAACCGAACCGGTAGGAATCCCCGCCCGGCAGGAGCTGCGAGCCGTCGAAGCGGGCCTGGTCGTTCACGACGGTGATGCCCGAGGCAGCGCCGAGCGTCTTCCCGGCTGTGTTGAAGAGCGTGACGGTCGCCGGCACCGCGCCGTTCGGGACCGCGAAACGGAAGGTGAGCCCGGAGGATGCAGCCTGCGCCCCGACATCGATCGCCAGCTGGGTGCCTGCGCTCGCGCCGGCCGGCGTGGTCGTCGTTGGTCGTGTCGCGAACGAGGACTGCGAAACCACCGTGCTCGCCGTATGGGCGAGCTCGAGCCGGAGGACGTGCGGCGGGTCGACGGCGACTGCGGGATGCCCTGCGAGGGCAGGCGCACCCGCCGTCCGGAACGTCCACGAGTAGCTCGTGTGGCCCGCAGACGACGAGATCGTCACCGAGGCGCGGTAGGGCTCGCCGGCAAGGAGCGGCTGCACCGGGATCAGGATCGCGCCGCCGGGCGGCAATCCACCGCCGACGTCCTTCGTGTCGCGATCGATCGTGCGGATCGCGACGGCCTTGCCCGTCGGGCCGACGAGCGACGCCTGAGTGACGCGGTCGTTCCAGCCGCTGTCTCCCATGCCCGTCGCGTAGGCGAAGAGGTACGGGCCGGTCGTCGCGCCCAACGGGATCCCGACGCCCGTCCCCGGGGTCGTCGGCAGCTCGTCGGCGCGCTCGC
>CAIYXH010000246.1 GCA_903930195.1 uncultured Actinomycetes bacterium
GCTTGTGCGCGCCCGTGTGGAGCAGGTCCTCGCGCTTCAAGTAGATCCGCCGGTCGGGAGCGAAGCGCTCCGCGCGCGTCAGCGGCGTGGGGCGGCCGGCGTAGCTCGTGAGCAGATGGTCGAGCTCGGCGAGGAAGCTCTCGTCGTTCTTCGCCGCCTCCCAGCCCGCGGTCAGCTCGTCGAGGGCAGGAATCAGCGTCTCGGGGACATAGCGGCCTCCGTACGCACCGAACGTGGTGGTCATCTCGCAGCTCCGATCCAGGCCCTCACGGCCTCATGGTCTTTGATTCCCGGTTCGCGCTCGGTGGAGCGGGCGGAGTCGACCGCCCACGGGTGCACCGCGTCGATCGCCGTGCGCACGTTGGCGGCGTTGAGGCCTCCGGCGAGCATGACGCGGCCCACGGTGGCCCGGGCGCGGTCGAGGTGCGTCGGGTCGTCCTCGAGCCAGGGCAGGTCGACGACGGTCGCGACCTGCTCGCCGTTGCGGCTGAGCGAGGCGTCGCGGGAGCGCTTGCCGTTCTCCTCGGCGTAGAGCTGGACGAGGTCGGCAGCCGTCTCCTCGGCCTCACCGACGAAGACGGCGACCGAGAGGACGGTCTCCGGCACGTCGAGCACCTCCGCCGCGGCGCGCGGGCTGCCGGGCCAGAGGATGAAGCCGACCATGTCTGCGCCGGCCTCGACGGCGACGTCGACGTCTTCCTGCCGCGTCAGCCCGCAGACCTTCACGAGTGGCCGCGAGACGAGCTCGGCGAGCTTGGCGCCCGGGTCGGGTGCCCGCATCAGCGTCGAGCCGATGAGCATCGCGTGTGCGCCGGCGAGCTCTGCAGCGGCTCCCTGTGCGCGCGTGACGATCGCCGACTCGGCGATGATCACGCGGTCATGCGGTGCCTGGGCGACGAGCGCGAGCTGGGCGTTGCGGTCGAGGTCGAAGGTCGAGAGATCACGGGCGTTGACGCCGATCACCGGGGCGTCGAGGCGCACGGCGCGCTCGAGCTCCTCGGCGTTGTGCGCCTCGACGAGCGTGTCGAGGCCAAGGGCTGTGGCCTCGCGCATCAGGCGCTTCGCGGTCGAGTGGTCGAGGTCGCGCAGGATCAGGAGCGCGGCGTCGGCTCCGGCCTCGCGTGCGGTGCGCAGGTGGTCGGTCGTCGAGAAGAAGCCCTTGGCGAGCAGCGGGATCGTCGTCGCGGCCCGTGCGGCGCGCAGATCGTCCCAGGTGCCGGCGAAGCGTTCGTCGACGAGTACCGACATGGCCCGCGCGCCGGCTGCCTCGTAGCTCCTCGCAACGTCGGCGACGTCGCCGCCCGGACGCAGGTCGCCCGCCGACGGTGAGCGGCGCTTGAACTCTGCGATCGCGCCGAAGCCGGGTGCGGAAAGGGAGTCGAGGAACCTCATGCGGAGAACGCCACCAGTTCGTCGAGGCGCGCGGCGGCGGCGCCGGAGTCGATCGTCTCGGTAGCGCGGGCGAGCCCCTCGCGCAGGTCGGCGGCGTGGCCGGCCGCCGCGATCGCACCGGCGGCGTTGAGGAGCACGGCCGAGCGATGGCCGCCCTGTTCGCCGGCGAGCACGTTGCGCAGCGCCTGGGCGTTCGTCGCGGGGTCGCCACCGCGCAGGTCGTTCGGGTCGCAGCGCGGGATCCCGAGGTCGAGCGGGTCGAGCTCGTACTCGCGCACCGTGCCGCCCTCGACCTCGCAGACGAGGTTCGGGCCGGCCGGGGAGATCTCGTCGATCCCGCCCGCGCCGTGCACGACGTAGGCCCGCCGCGCCTCCAGCCGGACGAGGGCGTCGGAGAGCGTCCGCGCGATCGACGGGTCGTAGACGCCGACGACCTGGGCGCGTGCGCCGGCCGGGTTCGTCAGCGGGCCGAGCACGTTGAAGACGGTACGCGCTGCGAGCTCGCGGCGGACGGGTCCCGCGTGGCGCATTGCCGGGTGGTGCGCCTGGGCGAAGAGGAAGCCGAAGCCGAGGGTGTCGATCGACTCCTCGATCCGCTCCGGCGCAAGGCCAAGGTCGAAGCCGAGTGCCTCGAGCACGTCGGCTGCGCCCGTCGCCGACGAGGCGGCACGGTTGCCGTGCTTCGCGACGCCTGCGCCGGCAGCCGCGGCCACGAGCGCCGCGGCGGTGGAGATGTTGAACGTGTTCGCGCCGTCGCCGCCCGTGCCGGCGGTGTCGACGAGGTCGTGGCGCTGCGGGTGAATCTGCAGCACGTGGGCGCGCATCGCCTCGGCGCTGCCCGTGATCTCCTCGGCGGTCTCGCCCTTGATCCGCAGCGCGACGAGGTAGCCGCCGATCTGGGCCGGCGTCGCCTCGCCGCACATGATCGAGTCCATCGTCGCGCGCGCCTCGTCGCGGGTCAGGTCGTGTCCGTCGAGCAGCCGTGCGAGCGAGGCCTGGATCGTCACGTGCGCTCCAGGAAGTTGCGGGCGAGCTGTGGCCCGGAGGGCGTCAGCACCGACTCGGGATGGAACTGCACGCCGTCGATCGGGAGTTCCCGGTGACGGACGCCCATGACCTCGCCGTCGGTCGCCGTCGCCGAGACGGTGAGGATCTCGGGCACGGAGGTGGCGGCCAGCGAGTGGTAGCGGCCGGCGGGGAACTCGTCGGGCAGCCCGGCGAAGAGCCCGGCGCCGTCATGGTGGACGATCGTCGCTTTGCCATGCACGAGCGTCTGCGCGGCACCGACCTCGCCGCCGAAGACGCGCACGATCGCCTGATGGCCGAGGCACACGCCGAGGAGCGGCACCTTGCCGGCGAAGGCGCGCACCATCTCCTCGGAGACGCCCGCGTTCTCGGGCCGGCCGGGGCCGGGGGAGATCACGAGGTGCGACGGTGCCAGCGCCTCGGCTTCGGCCACCGTGATCTCGTCGTTCCGCCGCACGAGCACCTCGACGCCCAGCTCGCCGAAGAGGTGGGCGAGGTTGTAGGTGAACGAGTCGTAGTTGTCGATCAGGAGCAGCATCAGCGCCCCTCCGCGACGTCGATCGCCTGCTCGATTGCGGCCAGCTTGTTGAGGCACTCCTCATACTCGGCATCCGGATCGGAGTCGACGACGAGGCCGGCTCCTGCCTGGAGGTGGGCCACGCCGTCGTGAAGGAGCATCGACCGGAGTGCGATGCACGTGTCGAAGCCGACGCCGGGAATGCAGTAGCCGACCACTCCGGCATAGAAGCCGCGTCGATTGCCTTCCAGCTCGGAGATGATCTGCATCGCCCTGACCTTGGGTGCGCCCGACACGGTGCCGGCCGGGAACGTCGCCCGGAGCAGATCCCAGGGGCCAACCCCGTCCCGGATCTCGCCGACGACCTCGGAGACGAGATGCGTGACGTGCGAGAACCGTTCGACCTCGAGGAATCGCTCGACCTGCACTGTCCCGGGCACGCAGACGCGCGAGAGGTCGTTGCGGCCGAGATCGACGAGCATCACGTGCTCGGCCCTGTCCTTCTCCGACGCGAGCAGGAGCTCGGCGTCGCCCTCTCCGACCCCAGCCGTGCCTGCGATGGGGTTGAGGCTCGCGCGCGTCCCCTCGAGCTTCACGTGGGTTTCCGGCGAGGAGCCGATCAGCGCGTACTCGCCGAGCTCGAGCAGGAAGAGGTACGGCGATGGGTTCACGCGCCGCAGCGCACGGTAGATCGCAAGTGCCGAGGCCGGTGTGGCCCGGGCGGTGCTCTGCGAGAGCACGATCTGAAACGCGTCTCCCTCGCGGATGTAGGACTGGCAGCGTTCGACGCCTGCCGTGTACGCCTCGCGCCCGGGGTACCGCACGGTCGGTCCGGGCTCACGGCCGTTCGCCGCCTCGGGCTCCGGGAGCGGACCGTCGAGCAGCGCGCGAATCTCCTCGACGTCTCCGCGGATGACCTCGGCGCTGCCGCCGACATGGTCGAAGCGGAGCAGGATCTCTGCGACCACGAACCGGCTCGTCGGAAGGTTCGATCCGTGTTCGGGAAGCTTCACCGTCGGTTCGAGCTCGGCGATCCAGTCGTAGCCGACGTGACCCACGACGGGCTCGTCGAGGCGCTCTGCCTCGGCGACGTCGACGAGGCGCGAGCCGCAGCCGACGAGCGAGTAGCGCCCGAGCCGTCCCTGGTCGACCGACTCGAGCAGGAAGCTCGCCGCCCCGGCCCCGCGCAGACGGAGGTACGCCGCGAGCGGCGTGAGGAGGTCGGTGTCGAGTGTGGGGAGTGTCGTCTGCGTCATGTCTGGTCGTTCCGAGGCATAAAAAAGACCCTCACGGGTCGGGGTCGAGCGAAGGCGGGCTGTGGTCGCGCTAACGCGCGCAGGCTCCCGCCCCGCTCATGCGCCAGGTCCACCAGGTGCAGGGTGTGGAAGACAGTGCGGAAGTCATCGGCTTCCAGCGTAGTGGCTCGACCCAGGTGACGCAACCTCGACCGTGTAGCCTCGATTCGTGGCCCGGAGCGTCATCGTCGCGGCAGTACGGACGCCGTTCGGCCGGCTCGGCGGCGGGCTCGCGTCGCTGACCGCGCCCGAGCTCGGCGCGGCGGCGATCCGGGGTGCGTTGGAGCGCGCGGGAATCGACGCGTCGGAGCCCGAGTACGTCTTGATGGGCCAGGTGCTGCAGGCCGGCGTAGGGCAGGCGCCTGCGCGCCAGGCGGCGGTCGCAGCGGGGCTCCCGCGCGAGACACCCGCGGAGACGATCAACAAGGTCTGCGCCTCGTCTGTCCGGGCGGTCGCGCTCGCCGACGCGCTCGTGCGCGCGGGCGATGCGGAGCTCGTCGTCACGGGCGGCATGGAGTCGATGTCGAATGCACCCTTTGCCCTCGTCCGCGCCCGCTTCGGCTACCGGCTCGGCGACGGGACGCTGATCGACCTGATGCTGCGCGACGGCCTCGTCTCGACCTTCGACGGCAAGCACATGGTCGAGCAGGCCTCCTTCGTCGCGCGCGATCTCGGCATCGGTCGCGAGGCGCAGGATGCCTGGGCGCTGCGCTCCCACGAGCGTGCGGTTGCGGCTGCGGATGCAGGGACCTTTGCCGACGAGCTGATCGCCGTCGGCGAGCTGACCGCCGACGAGGCGCCGCGGCGTGACACCTCCGCCGAGAAGCTCGCCTCGCTGAAGCCGCTCTTCGACCCCGACGGCACCACCACAGCCGGGAACGCGCCGGGCGTGAACGACGGCGCCTCGTGCGTCATCGTCGCGAGCGAGGAGTGGGCGAAGAGGCGCGGGATCGAACCGCTCGCGACGATCGTCGGCCAGGCCGCCGTCGCCGACGACTACGCCTATCTGGCCCGCACGCCTGCGAAGGCCGGCGCGCGCGCGCTCGAGCGCGCAGGGAAGCGCATCGACGACGTGACGCGCGTCGAGATCAACGAGGCGTTCGCCTCGGTTGCGCGGCATTCCACGGATCTGCTCGGCGTCGACGATGCGATCGTCAACGTCAACGGCGGCGCGATCGCGCTCGGCCACCCGATCGGCGCCTCGGGCGGCCGCATCGTCGCCACGCTCGTCCACGGCCTGCGCCGTTCGGGCGGAGGACTGGGGCTTGCCGCGATCTGCTCCGGCGGCGGGCAGGGCGACGCGCTCCTGCTCGAGGTCTGATGGCCGAGGTGCAGGCGGCCGGCGGGATCGTGATCCGCGATGGACGCGTGCTGCTTGTCCATCGCGCGCACTACGACGACTGGTCGCTCCCGAAGGGCAAGCTCGATCCGGGCGAGTCGTGGGAGGAGGCCGCCGTGCGCGAGCTGGAAGAGGAGACGGCGCTCGTCGTCGAGCTCGGCGAGGAGGTCGGCCGCGCCCACTACCGCGACCAGTCCGGGCGCGAGAAAGAGGTGCGCTACTACCGCATGGAGGCGACCGGCGAGGCGCGCGCGCAGAACGAGATCGACGAGATCCGCTGGGTGCCGCTCGCCGACGCGCCTGCGCTGCTCACCTACGCACACGACGTCGAGCTGCTGGCCCAGCTCTAGGGACTGTCCCCGACGGGGACAGTCCCTAAGAACTACGTTTCGCCCATGGAGTTCGAGCGCGTTCTCGTCGTCGGCGCGGGGCAGATGGGAAGCGGCATCGCCCAGGTGGTCGCGGCCTCGGGCCGCAGCGTCGCCCTCTTCGACGAGCTGCCGGGAGTGACGGGGCGTGCGCTCGAGACCATCGCTCTCAGTCTCGAGAAGCTCGCGCAAAAGGGCGGTTCCGAGCCCGGCGCCGCGCTCGCCCGGATCGAGGTCGTCGACGAGCTCGTCGAGGCCGATCTCCTGATCGAGGCGATCGTCGAGGACGAGGCGGCGAAGGTCGAGCTCTTTCGCCGCGCCGATGCTGCGCTGCCTGCGCGCGCGATCCTCGCCTCGAACACGAGCTCGATCC
>CAIYXH010000247.1 GCA_903930195.1 uncultured Actinomycetes bacterium
AGGTGGACGTCGGCATTTGGGCCGATCACCGCGATCCGGCTGACCGTGCCCGGGCGGATCGGGAGGACGGGCGAGCCAGCCGGGTCGTCGGCACCGCTCGGCAAGGGGTCGTTCTTGAGCAGCACGACCGCCTGTTGCGCCGCTCGACGCAACACCTGGCGGTGTTCGGGCACATCGAGCGACTCCTCGGCACCGAGTTCCTCGCTGTCGAGCACGCCGAGTCGCTCCATCACCCCGAGGAGCCGGCGGAGCTTGTCGTCGAGATCGGATTCCAGCGCCTCGCCGGAGCGGATCGCGTCAGCGAGTTGTGGGCCGAGGAAGACCGCTGGGCCGGGCATTTCGAGATCCACACCGTGGCGGGCGGTGGCCGTGGTGGACTTGGTGCCCCACCAGTCCGAGATCATGAATCCGTCGAAGCCCCACTCGGCGAGCACGGAGGCGAGCTGATCGTGTTCGGCACAGTACGTTCCGTTGAGCCGGTTGTACGCCGCCATCACCGACAGCGTTCCCGCACGGCGGACCGCCATCTCGAACGGCAGGAGGTACAGCTCACGGAGCGTCCGCTCGTCGAGTTCGGAGCTGATCGTATGGCGTTCGAACTCGCTCTCATTGGCCACGAAGTGCTTGATGGCGCAGCCCACGCCGGTCGACTGGACACCCTCGACGTAGGCGACCGCGAGTTCGCCGGTGAGCACCGGGTCCTCCGACAAGCACTCGAAATTCCTTCCGGCCAGCGGGGAACGATGGAGGTTCACCGTCGGGGCGAGGAGGAGGTCGGACCGCTTCGAGCGCGCCTCCTCGCCGAGCACCCTGCCCACCTCTGCAACCAGCTCGGTGTTCCACGTGGCGCCGAGCGCCGTTCCGCACGGCGCACAGGCAGACGTCGTTCCGGTCCACGACGCCCCGCGGGCGCCGTTGGGTCCGTCGGTCACCTTCAATCCCCGAACACCGACCCGGTCGCATCCGATGGCGTGCCACATGTCGATTCCACCGGTCATGGCGGCCTTCTCGTCGAGGCTCATCGTCGCGATCAGCCGCTCAACTCGTTCGGTCATGGCGTCCACCTCGGCGCTCGTATGCGACGTCGTTGCGACGCCGGTTCTGACCGCGCGACGTTACATCGACACCCTCGGATCACCGGGTTCCGCGGGGGGTCGAGCGGGCGATAGGCTGCGGCATGGCTCAGCTCCCCGAAGAATCACTCGGTGGTGATCCCGAGTTCACCGCCCGGTTCGGCCGTCTCGGCCTCACGTTCGACGACGTGCTGCTGTTACCCGCGGAGTCCGCGGTGCTGCCGCACGAGTGCGACACCTCGGCCTGGTTCACCCCTGATATCCGGTTGGCCGTGCCGCTGGTATCCGCTGCGATGGATACCGTGACCGAGGCACGAATGGCGATCGCTCTGGCCCGCCTCGGCGGGATCGGCGTGATCCACCGGAACCTCTCGCCGGAGGATCAGGCCATCGAGGTCGATCGCGTCAAGCGCTCGGAGTCGGGGATGATCACCGACCCCGTCACGCTGCGGCCCCACCAACGGGTGCAGGAAGCGCTGGACCTCATGGCCCACTTCCACATCTCGGGAATCCCGATCACCGACGACACCAACCGTCTCGTCGGCATTCTGACGAACCGCGACCTCCGCTTCGAGAAGGACACGCGCCTGTCGGTCTCGTCGGTCATGACCTCCGAGGGCCTTGTCACCGCACCGGTCGGCACGACGCTCGGCGAGGCCGAGAGCCTCCTGCATCAGCACCGCATCGAGAAGCTCCCGGTCGTCGACGGCGCCGGCGTGCTCAAGGGTCTGATCACCGTCAAGGACATCCAGAAGCGGATCGAGTTCCCGCGCTCGACGAAGGACCAGCACGGCCGGCTGCGCGTGGGCGCGGCCGTCGGTGTCGGCCCCGACGCCTTCGAGCGCGCCGAGGCACTCGTCGCCGCCGGCGTCGACGTGCTCGTCGTCGACACCGCCCATGGGCACTCGTCGGGCGTCGTCGAGATGGTCGCGCGCGTGAAGGGGATCTCCGGCGAGTTCGAGGTGATCGCCGGCAACATCGCGACGGGCGCTGCGGCCGAGGCGTTGATCGACGCCGGCGCGGATGCCGTCAAGACGGGCGTCGGGCCCGGCTCGATCTGCACGACCCGCATCGTCGCCGGCGTCGGGGTGCCGCAGATCACGGCTGTCTTCGACGTGGCCGAGGCCGCTGCGCGCCACGGCGTGCCGGTCATCTGCGACGGCGGCATCGTCTCCTCCGGTGACGTTGCCAAGGCGATCGCAGCAGGCGCCGACTCCGTGATGCTCGGCTCGATGCTCGCCGGCACCGACGAGTCGCCGGGCGACGTCGTCTTCGCAGGCGGTGAGCGCTACAAGGAGTATCGCGGCATGGGCTCGCTCGGCGCGATGCGCGCCCGCGGCTTCGGCAAGGATCGCTACTTCCAGGGCGATGTCGAGGACGTCGAGAAGCTGATCCCCGAAGGCATCGAGGGCCGTGTCACCTACAAGGGCCCCCTCGCCGCCGTCGTCCACCAGATCGTCGGCGGCCTCCGCCAGGCGATGGGCTACTGCGGCGCCTCGACCGCCGAGGCGCTCAAAGAGGCCCAGTTCGTCCGGATCACCGGCGCCGGCCTCCGCGAGTCGCATCCGCACGACATCACGATCACCAAGGACGCGCCCAATTACCGTCGTAGTTGACCGTGTCGGCTGATCTCGCCGAAGTGATCTCGCTCCACCCGGAGCCCTTGCCCGAAGAGCGTCCCGTCCTCGTCATCGACTTCGGTGGGCAGTACTCGCAGCTGATCGCGCGGCGGATCCGCGAGGCGCGGGTCTACTCCGAGCTCGTCTCCCATCGCGCAACCGCGGCCGAGATCGCTGCTCGTCGCCCCGCGGCGATCGTCCTCTCCGGCGGTCCCGCCTCGGTCTACGCCGACGGCGCGCCGAAGCTCGATCCGGCGATCCTCGAGCTCGGGGTGCCGACGCTCGGCATCTGTTACGGCATGCAGCTGATGGCGCTCGAGCTCGGCGGTGCCGTCGCGCACACGAACGTGGGGGAGTTCGGCAAGGCCGAGCTCGCCGTCGATGAGAGCGCGCTCTTCTCGGGCCTGCCGGCCACGCAGACCGTCTGGATGTCGCACCGCGACTCTGTGACGACCCCGCCTGCTGGGGCAACTGTGGTCGCGAGCTCCGGGACGACACCGGTGGCTGCGTTCCAGGACGCCGAGCGCAAGCTCTACGGGATCCAGTTCCACCCGGAGGTCATGCACACCGAGCACGGCCAGGAGGTGCTGAAGAACTTCCTCTACAACGTGGCCGACGTGGCGCCCGTCTGGACGCCGGCCGCGGTGATCGAGGAGCAGGTCGAGCGCATCCGCGCCCAGGTCGGGTCGCAGCGCGTGCTCTGCGCGCTCTCCGGCGGCGTCGACAGCGCGGTTGCGGCGCTGCTCGTCCACAAGGCTGTGGGCGACCAGCTCACCTGCGTCTTCGTCGATCACGGCTTCATGCGCAAGGACGAGGCCACGCAGGTCGTCGAGACCTTCGGCGGCCACTTCCAGGTGCCGCTCGTCCACGTCGACGCGCGCGAACGGTTCCTGGCGAAGGTCGCCGGCGTCACCGAGCCCGAGGCGAAGCGCAAGGCGATCGGCGAGGAGTTCATCCGGGTCTTCGAGGACGAGGCCGCGAAGCTCGGCGACATCCACTTCCTCGTCCAGGGAACGCTCTACTCCGACGTGATCGAGTCCGGCGGCACGGACGGCGTCGCCGAGACGATCAAGAGCCACCACAACGTCGGCGGCCTGCCTGACGACATGGAGATGGAGCTCGTCGAGCCTCTCAGGCTGCTGTTCAAAGATGAGGTGCGCCGCGTGGGCGAGGAGCTCGGGATGCCCGAGCGGATGGTCTGGCGCCAGCCGTTCCCGGGCCCGGGGCTCGCGATCCGGATCATCGGCGAGGTGACGCCGGAGCGGCTCGACACCCTTCGCGACGCCGATGCGATCTTCCAGGAGGAGATCCGCAGGGCCGGGCTCTACCGCCAGATCTGGCAGAGCTTCTGCGTGCTGCCTGCGATCCGGTCGGTCGGGGTGCAGGGCGACTCGCGCACCTACGGCTATCCGATCGTGCTGCGCGCCGTGACCTCCGAGGACGCGATGACCGCCGACTGGGCACGGCTCCCGTACGACCTGATCGAGCTCGTCTCGTCACGGATCGTCAACGAGATCCCCGCGGTGAACCGGGTCGCGCTCGACGTCACCTCGAAGCCGCCGGCGACCATCGAGTGGGAGTGACGTGCTGCGTCGCGCCTGCATCGTCGTCGCCCTCGCTGCGCTGACGCTGCTCGCGCCGTCAGTCGAGGCCGACGCGGCCGGGAGTGCGCTGACGGTCGTGGTCACCTCGATCTCGAAGACCTACACGACCCACGATGTCGCACCGAAGGGAACGAGCAAGGGCGACACGGTCGTCTTCCACGACACGCTCCTGAACGTGAAGCAGCAGTTCGGGGAGCAGGCGGGTGCGACGGTCGGCACCGACAGCGGCACGATGACCTATACGAGCACCCATACAGCGCGGCTCGTGGGGAAGGCGGTGCTGCCGGGCGGCACGCTGCGGATCTCCGGGCCGGTGACGGCCTACGGCGACGGGTCGATCTCGGCTCCGGTCATCGGCGGCACCGGGCGCTACGACGGCGTCACGGGGATGCTCGTCGTCGCGAAGGGCACGGCGACGCGGGCGAAGAACACCTATGTACTTGCAGTCTCGACTGAGCCCGTTGCCTAGGCAACCGGCGTTTGCTCGGGCACAATGGCGCGCACGATGGGTCGGAGGCTTGCAGCAGTCGGCATCGCGCTCGTGGCGCTCGCGCTTCCCGGGTCTGCCTTCGCGGGGTCGGTGACGCTGCGCCTCGAGTCGGTCACGACCGTGACGCAGGCGCACGACCGCAAGCCCGTCGGCGTCGCGAACAAGGGCGACAGCATCGACTTCAAGGACCTGCTCGAGAACAAGGTGACCCAGCTCGGCAAGAAGAGCGGCGTCCCGGTCGGCTACGACGTCGGCACGGTCACCTACACGAGCGCGAATCACCAGCAGTTGAAGGTGAAGGCGACGTTCCCGGGGCTCGGCACGATCACCTACGGCGGTGCGATGGACGCGAGCGCGAGCGGCGACTCGGTCATGGCGATCACCGGGGGCACGGGCATCTTCAAGGGCGCCAAGGGGACGGTCACGATCGGCACCGGCACGAACAAGGCGCCGAACACCTACCGTGTGACGGTGCCCGGCACGTTGAAGCTGAAGAGCGGCCTGCCTCTGGCCTAGTGGTCGGCTGCGGGACCCGAACGGTCTTGCTACCATCCCTCGCCGGCGGACATAGAGTTCGCCCTCTTTCTGTCTGAGCACATCCTTTCAAGACCTTGAAGACCTACAGCGCAAAGCCGGGCGAACTTCGCCGTGAGTGGTATGTCGTCGATGCCGACGGCCTGACCCTGGGTCGCCTCGCGACGCAGATCGCCGACCGCCTGCGCGGTAAGGGCAAGCCGCAGTTCACGCCCCATGTGGACACCGGCGACTTCGTGGTCGTGGTCAACGCCGAGAAGATCGCGGTGACCGGCAACAAGCTCGAGCAGAAGATGTACCACCGCCACTCCGGGTATCCCGGCGGTCTGCGGAGCCGGACGCTGCGCGAGCAGCTCGACCGGCGCCCGACCGAGGTGCTGCGCAAGGCCGTCAAGGGCATGCTGCCCCGCAACCGGCTTGGACGCGCCCAGATCACGAAGCTGAAGATCTACGCAGGTCCCGAGCATCCCCACGAGGCGCAGGCGCCGAAGCCCTTCTGATGTCGGCCATCGCTCAATACCTCGGTACCGGGAAGCGCAAGACGTCCGTCGCGCGCGTGATCCTGCGTCCCGGCAACGGCAAGACCTGGGTCAACGGCAAGGAGCTCGCGGCGTACTTCCCGCGTGCCACCCACCAGAAGATGATCCTGTCGCCGCTGGATATGACGGAGCTCACCTCGCAGTACGACCTGCGCGTGCGCGTCCACGGCGGCGGCCCGTCCGGCCAGGCCGGCGCGGTGCGCCATGGCATCGCCCGCGCGCTCGTCGAGATCAACGAGGACTACCGCGTGCCGCTCAAGCGGCAGGGCTTCCTGACCCGCGACGCCCGCCAGGTCGAGCGCAAGAAGGCCGGTCTCCACAAGGCCCGCAAGGCCCCGCAGTTCTCGAAGCGCTAGTTCGCTCGAGCTGCCGCCAGTCTGTCAAGGACAGGGCATCGGCCCTGTCCTTTTTTTTTGGGCGAAGGTCGGGACAGGCCCCTTCGGGGACAGCCCCTGAACGCAGCCCGGCGGAGCTCCAGCGTCTCACCTCCCGTCTGACCCGTCCTGCATTGCGTCGGGACAGGACTTCAGCCCTGTCCCGGTTTTGCTACCCATCACGCAGATGCGCGAGCTGATCGTCACCGCGTTCGTCTCGCTCGACGGCGTCATGGAGGCGCCCGGCGGCGAGGCCGGCTACGCGCACGCGGGCTGGGTCATGCCGCTCTTCAGCGACGAGCTCGGCGCGTACAAGCTCGAGGAGCAGTTGGCAGCCGAGGTGCTCCTGCTCGGGCGGGCGACCTATGAGAGCTTCTACGGAGCCTGGCCCGGTCGCGACGATCCGATGGCGGACAAGATCAACACGATGCGCAAGCTCGTCGCCTCGACGACGCTCGACTCCTCCAACTGGCACGACACGACGATGATCGGCGATGACGTAGACGGCGCGATCCGCGCGGTCAAGGCCGAGGACGGCGGACCGGTCCTCGTGGCGGGAAGCCGCTCGGTGGTGCACGCGCTGCTCGCCGCCGGGCTCGTCGACCGGGTCAACCTCCAGGTCTTCCCGGTGCTGCTCGGCAGCGGCGCGCGGTTCTACCCCGACACGCTCGACCCGACGCGGCTCGAGCTGCTCGACTCGCGCGCCGTCAAGAACGGCGTCGTGCTGCAGAGCTACCGCGTCCTCGCATGAGGTCGATGCTCGTCGCGGCGATCGTTGCTGCGACGCCTTTGGCGCACGCTGCTTTCGGTGCGACCCAGATCTCGCCCGCGAGTCGCTGCGCCGTCGCGTGGAATCGGGACGCAGGCGCGCCGCTGCTGGCGCGCGTCGCCCGGACCCACGCGCGGGCAGCCCGTGTCGACGCGCACGTCACGGTGACGCAGGACGAATGGACGCAGGCCGGGGTGATCAGCGAGACGAGCGGTCCAGGCTGCGGTATCGACTTCGCCCTCGCGAATGGGCGGGCCATCGTGGCGTTCGGCGGGTGGGTCGGCCGGGACGCGATGGTCTGGCGGTCGCACGCGACGGTGCAGATGCTCGTGCGTTCGCTCAACGCCGACGTTCATGCCGATGGCACTGTCGGCTTTCACGGCTGACGGCACCACCTGCGACAGAGACCGGGACAGGCTTCAGCCCTGTCCCGAACGTCGAAGCTAGCCGCGGTAGCGGAGGCCGTCGAGGGCCAGGTCGAGCAGACGATCCTTCTGGCCGGCGTCGGTCGTCGGGACGAGGGCGATCCCGGCGACGAGACGGACGATGTCGCCGAACTCGGCGTCGTCGCGGATCGCGTCCTCGCGTTTCGCCCGCTCGACGAGCGCGGTGCCCGCTTCGGTCAGCGTGGTGCGGCAGGTGAGCAGGACGTCGGAGTCGGGTGCCGTCTCGAGCAGCGCTTCGTTCAGCGCCTTCTTCGTCGCGGCGAAGCCGACATACTGGCGCAGCCACTGCGCGAGCGCCTCCCACGGCGGCGTGCCCGCGAGGTTGTCGGCAGCTGCTGCCATCGCGGTGATCTCGGTGGCGTAGACGGCTTCGAGCAGTGCCTGGCGGGTGGGGAAGTGGCGGTAGAGCGTGCCGATGCCGACACCGGCGCGCTCGGCGATGTCCTCGAGCGGCGCCGACGGGCTCTGCTCGGCGAAGGTCGCACGAGCCGCGTCGAGGAGCTTCTCGTAGTTGCGGCGTGCGTCGGCGCGCATCGGCTTCGCGGTGAGGAGGGTGTCGGTTTGGGTCATCGTGATCTTGACAAGTGGAGGGCGCCTCCGTATAGTAACCGGAGGTTGGCTCCGGATGTTCTGGAGGCGACCTCCATTTTAGCTCAACTGCCAAAACGTTGCCCGGAAGGAGGCCTGCTTCTGCATGCCTGAATCGCGCCCCAATCAAAACAAGCTCCTCGCCGTCGTCCTCACCAGCTACCTGATGATCGTCCTCGATCTCTCGATCGTGATCACCGCGCTCCCCAAGATCCACCAGTCGCTTGGCTTCTCGTCGACGGGGCTCTCCTGGATCCAGAACGCGTACACGCTCTCGTTCGGCGGCCTGCTGCTCCTCGGCGCGCGCGCCGGCGACCTGCTCGGCCGCCGCCGCATGTTCTCGATCGGCATCGGCATCTTCACCGTCGCCTCGCTTGCGGCCGGGCTTGCCCAGTCGCCGTCGTGGCTGATCGCGGCGCGCGTGATCCAGGGCGCCGGCGCTGCCATCGCCGCTCCCTCGACGCTCACGCTCCTGATGACCGGATTTCCGGAAGGCCCTGCTCGCACCCGGGCGGTCGCGTACTACGGCGCAGTCGCGGGCGGGGGCGGCAGCATCGGCCTCGTCCTCGGCGGCGTCCTCACCGACTGGCTCTCGTGGCGGTGGGGGCTCTTCCTCAACGTCCCGGTCGGCATCGCCCTCCTGATCGCGACCCCGCGCTACCTGCCGGAGACCGAGCGCCGCTCGGGCCACTTCGACCTCGCCGGTGCTGCGAGCTCCACGATCGGCATGACCTCGATCGTCTACGGCATCGTCCGCGCCGGGAACGACGGCTGGACCAACGGCCTCACCCTCGTCTCGTTCGCCATCGGGCTGGTGCTTGTCGGCCTGTTCGTCGCGAACGAGCGCCGTGCGCTGCAGCCGATCACCCCGCTGCGGCTCTTCGCGAGCCGGGAGCGGTCGGGTGCGCTCGTCGCCCGCGTCCTGTTCGTCGGGGCGATGTACGGGATGTTCTTCTTCTTCACGCAGTTCCTGCAGGGCGTGAAGGGCTACGACGCGCTCGAGGCCGGCGTTGCGTTCCTGCCGCTCTCGGCGGTGATGTTCGCCATGGTCTTCGTCGTCCCGCGGCTGATGGCGCTCCTCGGCCCTGTCCGGCTCCTGGGGCTCGGCGTCACGACGGCGTTGATCGGGATGGCGTGGCTCAGCCGCGTGCAGGCCGACAGCTCGTACCTCACCGGCATCGCGATCCCGTTCGCGATCCTCGGCATCGGTGCGGGGATGGCGTTCACGCCGCTCACCTCGTCCGGCGTCGCCGGGGTCGCCCCGGAGGATGCAGGCGCCGCGTCCGGCCTCGTCAACGTCGCTCATCAGGTGGGCGGCTCGCTTGGGCTCGGCGTGCTCGTGACCGTGTTCGCCGCCGCCGATCCCGCAGGGCTCGAGGGGCGGACGCTGCTCGCCCACCGGATCGCGACCGCGGTCTCGGCCGGTGCCGTGATGCTCTTCATCGCCCTCGCAGTGGTGCTGTTCGTCATCCGGCGTGCCGACGAAGCGCCGGAGCCCGCGACTGCGGTCGAGCCACGGCCCGTGCCGGAGCCGCTCCTGATCCCGCTCGAGCCCGTCACGGGGATCGAGGAGGCGCTTGCCGAGGAGACCGCCCTCGTCTAGCGCTAGGCTCGGAGGCATGTCGCCGGAGACACGTCTCGAGGAGCTCGGCATCGAGCTTCCCGACCCGCCGGCGCCCCCGTTCACGCCACGGCTCCGCCCGGTCGTCGTCCATGGCGATGTCGCCTACCTCTCGGGGAACGGCGACCTCGCCTGCATCGGCCGGGTCGGAGCCGAGGTCGACGTGGCGCGGGCCGTGGAGGCGGCGCGGACGACGGCGCACCTCATGTGCCGCAGCCTCCGCCGCGAGCTCGGCTCGCTCGACATGGTCGAGCGCTGGCTGAAGGTGCTCGTGCTCGTCCGCTCGGCGCCGGGCTTCGCCGACCAGCCGCTCGTCGCGAACGGCTTCACCGAGGCCATCGCCGAGCTCTGGGGCGAGGAGAACGGCGTCTCTGCCCGCAGCGCGATCGGGGTCGCCGAGCTGCCTGCCGGGATGGCGGTCGAGGTCGAGGCCGTCGTCGCAATCGCCCCCTGACCCCGGCTACCATCGAGCGTATGCCGGGCCGGATCGGGGGAGTCGCCTGCATCGCCGTTGCGCTCGCCGCGCTGGCGCTCCCGGCGAGCAGCGTCGCGGCTTCGCCCTACTCGACGATTCCGGTGATCGAGGTCGACTAAAACCCCGACTGCACCTTCGCCACGCTCGTCGGCAACGGCACGACGTTGACTGCGGGCGCCGTGCTCCCGCCGGGGCCGTACGACCTCCTCATCCGGATCCCGAACAACGACACCCCGCAGGCATTCGACACGCCTGCCTGCACGGCGCCGCTGCTCCGCTTCACGGGCCCCGGCGTCTCGTTTGCTCCGCAGATCCAGACGCAGACGACGGCTGCGACGACGACCGGTTCGGTGACGCTGCAGCCGTCGGCGACCTACACCTTCGTCGACGGCAACCGTCCGTCCGACACCCAGCTCGCCTTCACGACCTCTGCGACCGGAACGAGCAGCTCGCTCGTCTCGGCACCGCCCACCGCGCCGTCGTCGGCCGGAACAGCGACAGCGGTCGACCCGATCGGCTCGGAGATCCTCGCCACGCGGGGAACGCTCGAGGCGACGATCGCGAAGGGCGGACGCGAGAGCGTCGTCCGCGGCACGAAGCGCGTGACGAAGCTGGCGCCGGGCCGCTACACGGTGCGCGTGACCGATCGCTCGACGACCGGCGGCCTCGTTCTGCGCCGCGCGAATGGGCAGACGAGGACGCTCAGCGGCGTGCGCTTCACCGGCACGCGGTCCGTTCGCGTCGCGCTCACGCGCGGGCGCTGGACGTTCGTGGGAGCGGCAGGATCGACGACTCCCGTTGTCGTCTCCTGACCGATCTCACAATTCGTTCAGGCTTCTTCACTAGGCTTCCGCGGCGATGGCGCGGCGCTACTTCGGAACCGACGGGGTGCGAGGGGTCTACGGGGAGTTCCTGACCCCCGAGCTCGTCGAGCGGCTCGGCCGTGCCGCCGTCCTCTGGAGCGGGGCGAAGACGGTCTTCGTCGGACGTGACACCCGCGGCTCGGGGCCGGCGCTCGAGGAAGCCCTTGCCCGCGGGGTCGTCTCGGTCGGTGCGACCGCGGTGCTCGGCGGCGTGCTGCCGACCCCCGCGGTCGCCCTCGCCGGGTACGACCTCGGCGTCGTGCTCTCGGCGTCGCACAACCCGCCCGAGTACAACGGGGTGAAGTTCTTCGACGGCGACGGGGCGAAGCTGCCCGACGCGGCCGAGGAGGAGATCGAGGCGCTCCTCGACGAGCCGCCGAGTGGCGACATCGGCGAGATCATCGAGGCCGGCGGTTCGGCCGAGCGCTACGTCGAGTACGTCCTCGACCACTTCGGCAGCGACCTCGGCGGGCTGCGTATCGCCGTCGACTGCGCGAACGGCGCCTACTCCGCGCTTGCCCCGGAGGCCTTCCGCCGGTTGGGCGCAGACGTGACGGCGCTGTTCGACCGGCCCGACGGCACGAACATCAACGTCGGCTGCGGCGCCACCGACCTTGCGGCCCTCGGAACGGCGGTCGCCGAGGGCGGCTTCGACATCGGCGTCGCCTTCGACGGGGACGGCGACCGGATGCTCGCGGTCGACGAGCGGGGCCTTCCGATCGACGGCGACGAGATCGTGGCGATCCTCGCGCTCCACCTCGGGGTCGAGCTCGTCGCAGTCACGCAGATGTCGAATCTCGGCTTCCACGCCCTGATGCGCGAGCACGGGATCCGCGTGCTCACGACCGACGTCGGCGACCGCTACGTCCTCGAGGCGCTCCGGGCCGAGGGCGGGATCCTCGGCGGCGAGCAGTCAGGTCACGTCATCTACCTGCAGGATCACGTCACGGGCGACGGGCTCGCCGCAGCGCTCCTCCTCTGCGCCGCCCTCGCAGGCCGCCGGCCGAGCGAGGCCGCAGCCGCGATGACGCGCTGGCCACAGGCCAAGGAGAACGTCCGCGTGCAGGCCAAGGGACTGACGCCGGCCGTCGAGGCGGCGGTCGCGGCCGAGAACGAGCGGCTCGGCGACGAGGGCCGGATCCTGGTGCGCGCGTCGGGCACGGAACCGCTCATCCGGGTGCTCGTCGAGGCCCGCGACGAGGCCTTCGCGCGGGAGGCCTGTGCTAGGATTGCGACTCTCGTCACGAGTGAGCTCGGCTGACGTGTCTCCCTCCGGGACATGCGCGCCGGGCTCGATTGCTTTTACGACCTGGAAGCGCTCGGAACGCCCAAAACGCGACGTTTGACGGCTCTGTCCGCTCGGTACGACCTTAAGGAGACACCTTCATGTGCGGGATCATCGGATACGTCGGCAAGCGCGACGCGAAGCAGCTTTTGATCAACGGCCTGCAGCGCCTCGAGTTCCGCGGTTACGACTCCGCCGGGATCGCGCTCGTCGAGGCCGACGGCCTCGAATACGTCCGCGCAGTCGGCAAGATCGCGAACCTGACGGCGGCCGCCGCCGCGATGCAGTCGTCCTCGACCACCGGGGTCGGACACACGCGCTGGGCGACGCACGGCGGCGTGACCGAGGACAACGCCCATCCGCTCACGGGTTGCGAGCCCGAGAAGCTCGCGATCGTCCTCAACGGCATCGTCGAGAACTACCGCGAGCTGAAGAGCGCGCTCGAGGCCAAGGGCCACATCTTTACCTCCCAGACCGACGCGGAGGTCGTCGCGCACCTGCTCGAGTCCGTCTACGACGGCGATCTCGTCGCCGCCGTGCGCGCGGTCTACCAGCGGCTCGAGGGCCACTTCACCTTCGTCGTGATCCACGCCGACCAGCCGGATCGCCTTGTCGGCGTCCGCTGTCAGACCCCGCTCGTCGTCGGCGTCGCCGACGGGGAGAGCTTCCTCGCGTCGAACATCGCCGCGTTCCTCTCCGAGACGCGCGAGGTCGCGTACCCGGACGACGGCCAGATCGTCGAGATCACGGCCGACGGCATCCGCGGCGTGCGCGCCGAGGATGGCAGCCCGTCCGAGCTCGAGCTCATCAAGATCGACTGGGACGAGGAGGTCGCCGAGCGCGAGGGCATGGAGACGTTCATGCTCAAGGAGATCTACGAGCAGCCCGAGGGCTTCCGCGAGACGATCGGCGACCGGGTACGTCACGGGCGCCTCGTGCTCGACGGCCTCGGAATGACCGAGGACGAGCTTCGGCAGCTGCGGCGCATCGTGATCGTCGCCTGCGGCACCGCCTACCACGCCGGCGTCGTCGGCCGGTACGTGCTCGAGGAGTGGGGACGTGTCCCCGTCGAGCCGGACATCGCGAGCGAGTGGATCTACCGCAATCCGGTGATCGGCAAGGAGACGCTCGTGATCGGCATCTCGCAGTCGGGCGAGACGCGCGACACGATCCAGGCGATGCAGCTCGCCCGCAGGCTCGGCGCGCGCACCGTCGCGATCACGAACCAGATGGGCTCGCAGATCACGCGCGAGGTCGACTCGGTGCTCTACACCCGCGTCGGCCTCGAGGTCGGCGTCGCGGCGACGAAGACCTTCACCGCCCAGGTCGGGCTGATGTACCTGATCGGCCTCGAGCTCGCCCGGGCGCGCCAGACGCTGCCGGCCGACGAGATCGAGTTCATCCTCGACGAGGTCTACCGCCTGCCGCAGAAGATGCAGCGCTTCCTCGACGGCGACCATCCCGTCGCAGACATCGCGCAGCGCTTCTACCGCGAGCCGTTCTTCTTCTTCCTCGGGCGGCACATCGGTCTCCCGGTCGCGCTCGAGGGCGCGCTGAAGCTGAAGGAGATCTCCTACATCCCGACCGAGGCGTACTCGGCCGGCGAGATGAAGCACGGCCCGATCGCGCTCCTCGAGGAGGGAACGCCGGTGATCGTCGTCGCCACACGGATGAACATCGTCTACGACAAGGTCGTGAACAACATCCAGGAGGCCCGCTCGCGCGGCGCCCACGTGATCGCGATCGCAACCGACGGCAACGAGGACATCCAGCATCACGCGAACGATGTGATCTACGTCCCCGAGGCGCCGGCATTCCTCCAGGCGGCCCTCGCGACGCTGCCGCTGCAGCTCCTCGCGTACAAGATTGCCCGGCTCCGCGGCCTCCCGGTCGACCAGCCGCGGAACCTCGCGAAGACCGTCACCGTCGAGTAGCTGCGCATCCCTCGGACGGGGGATGGCGGGACCGTCGTTGACTTATGTAATCTGCCGGGGTCCCAACCTCAGGGTGGCATGGTCGAGCTCCGCCGAGGTTCTCGGTGAGTTCGACAGGGGGTGTCCGCGAGAGAGCCGCAGCTCCCTCGGGCGCCCCCTCCGCCCTTTTTTGCGTTCTCTGAGTTGGACAGAGGGCGCGGAGGTTGGGCCGTGCGCGCGTTCGCCTAGGCGGCGGCTTCGGCCGGCTGGCGCCCGAGCTCGAGCGCCAGCTCGAGGAAGGCGCGCGCAGCGGCCGAGTGGTGGCGGGCGCGGTGGCGGGCGAGGCCGAAGATCCGCGGCGCGATCTTGGAGCCGAGGTTCACGATCGCGACGCTCTCGTCGTTGCGGTCGACGGCCAGGCTCGGCATCACCGCGACGCCGATGCCGGCCGAGGCGAGGCCCTGCACCGCCCCGTTCTCGTCGGAGCGGAAGACGAAGTGCGGCTCGCAGCCGGCCGCGCGCATCTGATCGGCGACCAGGTCGGTCGTGCGGCAGTTGCGGTAGCCGATCAGGGGGTGGTCGGCGATCTCGCGCAGCGACGGCGCCTTCCGGCTCTGGGCCAGCGGCGAGTCGGCGGCGGTGACGAGCACGTACTCGTCGCGCAGCAGCTCGAACGTCTCGAGGGAGGGCAGCTCGAGCGGCAGCTGGATGAAGGCGACGTCGAGCTCGCCCCGCTCCACGCGCTCCGCGAGCTGCGTGTCCGAGTGGGACTCGAAGAACTCCACGTCGACGTTCGGCCACGCCGCCGCGAACGGCCGCATGATCTCGGGCAGGAGCTTCGCGCCCGCGCTCTGGAAGATCCCCACGTGCAGCGAGCCCGCCTCACCGGCCGAAAGAGCTGCCAGGTCGGCCTGCGCAGCCTTCAGCCGGCCCACGATCGACTCGGCGTGGCGCAGGAGGACACGCCCGGCCTCGGTCAGCGCCACGGGCCGCGGGCCGCCGGGGCGATCCACCAGCGTCTCGCCGACGATCCGCTCGAGCGTCGCGATCTGCTGGCTCACTGCCGACTGCGTGTAGCCCAGCTTCGTTGCCGCACGGCCGAACGATCCGGTGCTCGCCACCGCCTCAAGCGCGGCGAGATGCCGCAGTTCAACCCCGAGCCATCCATCAGCTTCCATAATCAACATCAATGGTAGCCCGATTTGTCCTAATGGACAAGGCCGGGCACCATAGAGACATGACCGCACTCGTGATCGCGCTCGCAGTTCTCGTCATCGTTGCCGCGTCGGCCCACTTCGGCGTCGACTCCCGCAACGACTGGCGCGGCTCGCGGCGCTCCAACATCTAGCCCCGGAGACTCAGTCTTCCGCGGGCGGCCGGCCGCGCAGGCGCTTCGTCTGCGCGTTGCGGTGCTTGGAGTCGAGCCGCTCCTCCTTCGAGGAGCGCGACGGCTTCGTCGCAACCCGCCGTCGCCGTGGCTTCGCCGCTGCCGCCAGCTGCTCGAGCACCCGCTCCGTGGCGAGCTCGCGGTTGCGGAGCTGTGAGCGCTCGTCCTGCGCAATCGCCCGCACCGTTGCGCCCAGGCGCGTCAGCACGCGCGCCCGCTCGGCGTCGGTGAGCCCGAGCGACTCCTCGACGTCGAACAGCGCCTCGACCCGCGTCGAGCTCTTCTGCGCGTGCTGACCGCCGGGGCCGCTCGACCTCGACACCCGGAAGTGGAGCTCCGACCGAATACACTCGACGTCCATGGCTGCGATTCTCCTGGACGTCGATGGGGTGCTGCACGTTTCAGGTGAGCCGATCCCCGGAGCAGTCGATGCCGTGCGCCGCCTGCGCGGGGCAGGTCACCGCCTTCGCTTCGTCACGAACTCGACGGTGATGTCGCGCGCGCAGCTCGGCGAGGCGCTGCGCGTCATGGGGTTTGCGCTCGACGACGAGGAGCTGCAGACGACCGGTGGAGTCGCCGCGCGCGCCCTTGCGGGCAAGCGCGTGCTCGCGCTGACGATGCCGGGGATCGTCGACGACCTCGAAGGCCTCGAGCTGATCGGGATCAACGCCGACGCGGTCCTCGTCGGCGGGGCCGACGAGAGCGAGGAGACCGGCCGCGTCTTCTCGTACCTCAACCTCAACCGCGCGTTCCACGAGCTCTGCGCCGGCGCCGAGCTCTACTGCCTCCATCGCAACCGCTGGTGGCAGACGTCCGACGGGCCGCGGCTCGACGCGGGGGCGTTCGTCGCCGGCCTCGAGTACGCCGCCGGTGTCGAGGCGACCGTGCTCGGCAAGCCGAGTCCGTCGTACTTCACGGCGGCCCTCGAAGCGCTCGACGCCGATCCCGAGCTCACCTGGATGGTCGGCGACGACATCGAGGGCGACGTCGCCGGCGCCGAGCGGCACGGCATGCGCACCGTGCTGGTCCGCACCGGCAAGTTCCGTCCCGACGACTTCGAGGCCTCGAACGTCCATCCCCACGCGATCGTCTCCTCGATCGCGCAGCTCCCCGACTGGCTGGAGCAGCATGGGTGAGGCCGGATGAAGGTCGGCGTCGACCTGATCGAGATCGAGCGGATCCGCCGCTCGCTCGCCCGCCACGGCGACGGCTTCCGCGAGCGCTGCTTCACCGAGGCCGAGCGCGCCTACTGCGATTCGAAGCCGAACCCGCCGCAGCACTACGCCGGCCGGTTCGCGGCGAAGGAGGCCGTGGGCAAGGCGCTCGGCTGCGGCGTCTACTACACCTGGAAGGAGATCGAGATCCGCGGGCGCCCGAAGCCCGGGGTCTTCCTCTCCGGCCGCACGGCCGCGTACGCCGAGCGCATCGGTGCCGGCCCGATCGAGCTCTCGATGACGCACTCGCGCGAGCTTGCGGCTGCGATCGCCGTCGTCCTGGATCCCGAAGCGTGAGCGAGCCGCTCCTCACCGCCGACGAGACCCGTGCCGCCGAGGCGGCGCACGCGGGGCCGATGGACGAGCTGATGGAGCGCGCCGGCACCGCGGTCGCCGAGGCGGTCATCGCGCGGTTCGAAGGGCGAGTCACCGTCGTCTGCGGCAGCGGCAACAACGGGGGCGACGGACGCGTCTGCGCGCGCGTGCTGCGCGAGCGTGGGCGCGACGTGACGATCGTCGAGGGCTTCGGCGAGCTCGGCGAGCCCGACGTCATCGTCGATGCCGTGCTCGGGATCGGGTTGAAGGAGGCGCCCCGCGAGGACGTCGCGCGGATGATCGAGCGGATCAACGCCGCCGGCGCGCCTGTCGTCGCGGTCGACGTTCCCTCCGGCGTGAACGCCTCGACCGGAGAGATCCCCGGCGCTGCCGTGCGCGCCGCAGTCACCGTCACCTTTGCCGCGACGAAGGTCGGGCTCGCGATCGCCCCCGGGAGGTTCGCCGCCGGCGAGGTCGTCGTCGCGCCGATCGGGCTCGACGTCGCAGAGCACGAGCACCGCCTCGTCACCGAGGACGTGCTCGCCCAGGTTCCGCGCAAGAGCGCCGACAGCACCAAGTACCGCGCGGGCTCGGTGCTCGTCGCGGGCGGCTCGCCGGGGATGACGGGTGCCATCGTCCTCTCGTCGCTCGCCGCCTTTCGCGCCGACGCGGGCTACGTGCAGGCCGCGATCCCGCAGTCGGCCATGCCGTCGGTCGAGGCTCATCTGCTCGAGGCCGTCAAGCTCCCGCTTGCCGAGGACTCGGCGGGGCGGCTGCTGCGCCGCTCGGCCGAAGCCGTGATCGAGGCAGCCGCGAAGGCCGACGCGATCGCGATTGGCCCCGGGCTCGGGCGGAGCGAGGGAACGCAGGCGTTCGTTCGCGAGGTGCTCGACAACGTCGACCTTCCCGTCGTGCTCGACGCCGACGCGCTCTGGGAGCTCGAGCCGGTCACCCGGCGCGCCGCGACCGTGATCACGCCGCACGCCGGCGAGCTCGCGCGGCTCCTCGACGCCGAGGCCACCGAGGTCGAGGCGCATCGCCGCGAAGCCGCGCGCCGCGCCGCCTCGCGCTACGGCTGCGTCGTGCTGCTCAAGGGCGCCGACACGATCGTCGCCGCGCCGCGCGTCGGGCTGCTCATCGCGGGCTCCGGGACGCCCGCGCTCGCGACGGCAGGAACCGGCGACGTGCTCACCGGTGTTGTCGCAGCCTTTTTGGCGAAGGGGATGGAGGCCCAGCTCGCGGCAGCGGCAGCAGCCGTCGCCCACGGTGTCGCCTCGCGGCTCGTCGGCGGCCCGGGCATGGTCGCGAGCGACCTGCTCCCTGCGCTGCGCCAGGCCCTCGCCGCCGCTGCCTGATGGCCCGCAGCGAGGTCACGATCGACCTGGCGGCGCTCCGCGCGAACGTGCGCCGCCTCTCTACCCTCGCCGCACCTGCCGAGCTCTGGGCTGTCGTCAAGGCCGACGGCTACGGCCACGGGGCGGTCGACTGTGGCCGGGCCGCGCTCGATGCGGGTGCAACGACGCTCTGCGTCGCCACGGTCGGTGAGGCGCTCGAGCTACGCGCGCAGCTGCCTGAGCCGCGGTTGCTCGTCCTCGGCCCGACGGGGGCCGCTGATGTCGCCACTGCCCGTGAGGCGCGGCTCGAGCTGACGGTCGGCGACGGTGAGGTGCCGGTGGACGTGCCCGTGCACCTGAAGCTCGACACCGGCATGGGGCGCTGGGGCACACGCGTGCTCGGCGAGGTTCCCGCGAACGTGGTCGGGCTGATGACCCACTTCGCGACCTCCGACACGGATCTCGACTTCGCTCGTGGGCAGCTCACACGCTTCCTCGAGGCGACCGAGGCGCACGCGGGGCTCACGCGCCACACGGCGAACAGCGCGGCCACCCTGCGGCTGCCTGAGGCGCGGCTCGATGCGGTGCGCTGTGGGATCGCGCTCTACGGGATCTCGCCGTTCGGCACCGACGCTGCCGACGACGGGCTCACGCCCGTGCTCGGCTGGCGCAGCGAGCTCGCCTCGGTGCGGAACCTCGCTCCGGGTCAGTCGACGGGCTACGGCCGCCGGTTCGTCGCGACCGAGGAGACCTGGATCGGCACGGTGCCCGTCGGGTACGCCGACGGCTTCCGCCGCGGCCTGACGGGGACCCGCGTGCTCGTCGCCGGCGAGGCGTGCGAGGTGGTGGGGACGGTCTCGATGGACGCCTTCGCCGTGCGTCTGCCCGGCAAGCTGCCGGTCGGCACGGAGGTGACCCTCGTCGGCGCCGGTGTCCCGCTCGAGGCCCACGCCCGCGTCCTCGGCACGATCGCCTACGAGCTCGCCACCGGCCTGCGCGCGAATCCGGCACGAACCAGGCGCCTGGTTCAGGGACTGTCCCCCGAAGGGGGCCTGTCCCGAAGTTCGCCTGCCCGTGGTGCTTCGAACGTCAGGACGGGCCCCGACTCCGTCGGGGGCAGTCCCTAGAAGCGGCCGAGCACGCGGGCGACGAGGCCCGGCGCGAGCGCCTGGATCCAGATGAGCGGGCGGTACCAGCGCGGCACGACGATCTCGCGCCTCCCGGACTCGATGGCCGCGACGATGCGGTCTGCGACGAACGGAGGATCGACCACCAGGCGGCCCATGAGGAAGTTGAAGCGCGACCGCTGCGGAAAGCCGGGCGTCTCGACGAAGCCGGGGTTGACCGTCAGCACGTCGACTCCCTGTGACGCGAGCTCGGCGGCGATCGAGCGCGAGAACCCGAGCTGCGCGTGCTTCGACGCGGAGTAGGGGCCGACCGCGATCGTGCCGGCGACGGAGACCACGTTGACTACGCGTGCGCCGCGCCCGAGGGCAGGCATGAAGGCGCGGAGGGTCCAGACCGAGCCGAGGTAGTTCGTCCGCAGCACCCGCTCGACGTGGTCGAGATCGCCTGAGAGGAAGCCCTCGCGCATGCCGACGCCTGCGTTGTTCACGAGCAGGTCGACGCGCGGGTGCCGTTCGAGCACGCGTGCAGCCGCCGCCTCGACCGAGGCGCGGTCGGCGACGTCGCACTCCTCGTGCTCGGCCGCCTCCGGTGCCGGACGGCGTGAGAGCCCGACCACATGCCAGCCCTGCCCGGCGAGCGCGCGGCAGAGCGCGGCCCCGATGCCCGACGACGCTCCCGTGACGACCGCTACGCGCATCAGGTGCGACCATACCTCCCGGGCGGATAGAGTCGGGGGCGTGGCAGACGCACGTCCATTCGAGGGAAAGCGCGGGCTCGTGCTCGGTGTGGCGAATCGCCGCTCGATCGCCTGGGCGATCGCGAAGCGCCTCGCCGACGGCGGTGCCCAGCTCGCGTTCACCTATCAGGGCGACCGCATCGAGGGCAACGTGCGCGAGCTGGCCGACTCGATCGGCAGCCCGCTCGTCACCTCGTGCGACGTGCGCTCCGACGAGGACATCGCGCGGGTCTTCTCCGAGGTGGGGGAGGCCTTCGGCGGCGAGCTCGACCTGCTGATCCACTCCGTCGCGTTCGCCGCGGCCGAGGATCTCGAGGGCCGCTTCACCGACACGCCCCGCGACCGCTTCTGGATGGCGGTCGACGTCAGCGCCTACTCGCTCGTCGCGGTCAGCCGCGCGGCCGAGCCGCTGATGGAGAAGACCGGCGGTGGCTCGATCGTCACCATGACCTATCTGGGTGGTGAGCGGGCCGTCCCGCACTACAACGTGATGGGCGTCGCCAAGGCGACCCTCGACGCGAGCGTCAAGTACCTCGCGGCGGATCTCGGCGCGAAGAACATCCGCGTCAACGCCGTCTCGGCAGGCCCCGTCCGCACGCTCGCGGCCCGCTCGATCGCCGGCTTCGGGACGATGGAGTCGATCGTCGAGGAGCGCGCCCCGCTCCACCGGGCGATCGACGCGGAAGACGTCGCCGGCGCCTCGGCCTACCTGCTCTCGGACGATGCACGCAACGTGACCGGCACGACGCTCTACGTCGATGCCGGGTATCACGCGATGGGAATGTAAGTCGCAGCGTTTCCGCTGCCTTTTCCGTCCCGCGCGTACGAATCCCGATTAGTTTCTTCCGAACAACCCTTGCGGCGTGCCTGCGCGTCCTCTATTGTCGAGCGCGAGGAAGGTCACCTATGACGAACGCGCAGACACCCACCACTCACACGTTCCTGGCTCCGGCCAAGACCGTGGCCGCCTCGTGCGCGCGTCCGCGTACGGCGAAGGTAGACGTCCTCACCGGCTGGCGCTCGGGCTAGAAGCGAGCACACACCAGCTTTGCGTGAGGGCGACCCGGAGGGTCGCCTTTGTCGTTTCAGGACACAAAAAGTCGCCTGCAACACGGTGTCGGCTTTAGCGTGCGATTTTAGCGATGAGAGGTGAGAAGGTCGGCACGGAGATGATGAAAGGACACGAGCATGATCCATGCGTTTCTGGTTCAGCCGGTCCGCTCGCCGCCGTTGCGCGGTGAGCGGTACGCGGCCAGAGTGATCGCGCTCCGGGTTCGGCGGAGCGCACGGAAGGAGCACCCGAGGGTCGTCCCGCAAGGACGGCCCTCGGCCGTTGCGCCCTCAGGCCCGCGCGCCCGCCTCGGTCTCGACCGCGAGCTCCCGCGCCACCGCGACGATGTCCTGGCTCTCGTCCCACGCGCGGAGCTGACTGTCCGCGCTCGTGCCGCGGGCGAGGATCTCCTCGATGCCGGCGAGCTCGCGCTCCGATCCCAGCTCGCGTGCATGTGGCTCGAGCTCGCGCACGGTGCGGCGGATCAGCTCCGCCACGGACACCCGTTCGTCGTCGCCCGTGCGGAGATCCATGACCGGCGCCTCGAGGCCGTGGCGGGCGACGAGCCACTTGTTCTCGGTGGTCAACGCGCGATGGTAGGCCGGCACCTCCTCGCCCGCCTCGACCTGCTCCGAGAGCAGCTTCACGAGTGCCTGGAAGTAGGCCGCGATCGCGACGACGTCCTCGAGTCGGGTGACCGCGTCGCAGACGCGCAGCTCGAGCGTTCCGAGCCGCGGATGCGGGCGGATGTCCCACCAGATGTGCGTGTAGTCGGCGATGCACCCGGTGCGCTCGAGCTGTCCGACGACGGCGGCGAACTCCTCGTAGTTCGCAAAGCGCGGTGGCACGCCGGAGCGGGGGAAGGCCGAGAAGACCATCTGCCGCGACGAGTGGAGTCCCGTTCTCTCGCCACGCCAAAAGGGCGAGCTCGCCGAGAGCGCGAGGAGCTCCGGCAGGTGGACGATCAGCCCGTTCAGCACCTGGACGGACGCCTCGGGGCTCGCGACGGCGGCGTGCACGTGCATCCCGAAGATCAGCTCGCGCCGGGCGATGTACTGCAGCTGGTCGACGAGCTCGCGGTACCGGTCCTTCTCGGTGATCCGCTGGCGCTCGAACAGGCTGAATGGATGCGTGCCGGCCGAGGCGAAGCGGCAGCCCCGTTCGAGCGCGAGCTCGCCGACGTAGGCACGCAGCTTGCGGAGCTGTTCCCCGATCTCGGCCGGACCGGAGCAGACGGGCGTCGTGATCTCGAGCACCGACTCCATCAACTCGGGGTTGAGGCGCGCCGCGAACTCGCCGTCGATCCCGGCGAGCATCGAGTCGATGTGCTGGACGAGATCCCAGGTGTCCGGGTCGAGGAGCATGTACTCCTCCTCGACACCGAGCGTGTACGGGGCGCTCGAGCCGAAGACGTGCTCGAGCACGCTCGACTCGCTCACCGAACTGCCTCGGCCTCGATCTCGACGACCCACCTGGGGTCGAGCAGCTGGGTGACGATGCCGGTCGTCGCGGGACGGACCCCCGCGAACGCCTCGCCGTGGGCGCGACCGACCTCGTCGATCAGTGACGCGTCGGTGACGTAGATCCGGGTGCGCACGACGTGCTCGAGCCCGAAGCCGGCCTCGGCGAGCGCGCGTCCGATGATCTCGAGGCAGATGCGCGCCTGACCGTAGGCGTCGGCCGGCGGGTCGGCGTCGCCCGGCATGATCGGCGCCGTCCCCGAGACCCACACCTGGTCGCCGACGCGGACAGCGCGCGAGTAGCCGACGCGCTCCTCGAAGGCTGCACCTGACGAGATCAGCTCACGATCCACGGCGGTAGTGTCGTCGCGATGGACGCTCTGAGGCAAATCGACGGCTGGCCGTGCACCAACGCGGCCGTCGCGGTCGTTGGGGCGGCCGACGCTGTCTACGGCCAGGTCGAGCGGCCGTTCGCCTGGGCGTCGGTCACGAAGATCGCCACCGCCGTCGCGGCGCTCGTCGCGGTCGAGGAGGGCGTCGTCGACCTCGACGAGCCCGCCGGCCCGGAGGGCTCCACCGTCCGCCACCTGCTGGCGCACGCCTCCGGCCTGGGCATGGACGACGCGACCGTGCTCGCGCGGCCCGGCGAGCGGCGCGTCTACTCGAACGCAGGTTTCGAGCTGCTCGCCGCGACGGTCGCCCATCGGGGGGGCATCCCGTTCGCGCGCTACTTCGAGGAAGTCTGGGGCTTTCCGCTCGCCGGCTCGCCGGCACACGGCGTGACGGCGACGATCGAGGAGCTCCGCACCGTCGCCCATGAGCTCCTCGTGCCCCGGCGTCTTGCCCCCGAAACGCTCGCAGAGGCAGCCACGGTGCAGTTCCCGGGGCTCGACGGCGTGCTCCCCGGGTTCGGCCGGATGAGCCCGAACGACTGGGGTCTCGGACTCGAGGTGCGCGACGGCAAGGCGCCGCACTGGACGGGCGCGCGCAACAGCGCGGCGACGTTCGGCCACTTCGGGCGGGCCGGCGGCTTCCTCTGGGTCGACCCGGAGGCGGGGATCGCGCTCGCCTGCCTCACCGACCTCGACTTCGGCGACTGGGCGAAGGACGCGTGGCCCCGCCTGAGCGACGCCGTCCTCTCTAGCCTCTCGTAGGAGATGGGACGCCTCGACGGCTGGAAGCTCTGCCCCCGCTGCGGCACCGGGCTCGAGCCGCATCACGACAAGCACCTCCGCTGCCCGAGCTGCGGCTCCGAGTACTGGGCGAACGCCGCCCCGGCGGTGCAAGGGCTGCTCGAGCGCGACGGGAAGGTGCTGCTCGGTCGCCGGGCGCTCGAGCCGCGCAAGGGCTACTGGGACATCCCGGGCGGCTTCCTCGAAGAGACCGAGGAGCCGCTCGACGGTCTCCGGCGCGAGTTCGTCGAAGAGACCGGCTTGCACGTCGAGCCCGTTCGTTTCATCGGCGCGTTCCTCGACCCCTACGACGGGCCCTACGTCCTCGGCCTCTCGTGGGTCGTGCGCGGGGAGGGTGAGCCGGTGGCCGCCGACGACGTCGCCGAGCTCGCCTGGTTCGGCCCCGACGAGCTGCCCGACGAGATGGCGTTCGCGAGCCAGCACGAGGCTCTCCGCCGCTGGGCGGAGAACCTCGACGCCTGACGCGAACTAGTTCTCGTCTGCGAGACCGAGCGAGCGCTCGAGGGCGCCCTTCGGTAGCGCGCCGACGGCCTGAGCCTTCGCCTCGCCGCCTTCGAACAGGAGCATCATCGGGATCGACGAAACGCCGTAGCGTTGCGCGAGAGCCTGCTCCTGGTCGACGTTCACCTTGACCAGCTTGATCGACTGCTCGTCGGCGATCCGGTCGAGGACGGGCGCCACTGCATGGCACGGCCCACACCACTCGGCCCAGAAGTCGACGATGACCTTGCCCTCGTTGCCGAGGACTTCGTCCTGGAAGGTCGCTTCGGTTGCTTCGACTGCCATTGCAAATCCTTTCGTGAGATCCACCTGCTCCAACGTGCGGAGAGCTCGGATTCTTCCCTCTCTAGGATGAGGGCGTGTTTACCCCTCTTCCCCCGGAGCCGGACTCCGACGCCCTCGAGCGAGAGATCCTCGCACGCTGGGAGGACGAAGGTACCTTCGCGGCGCTCCGCGAGCAGAACAAGGGCGGCCCGAAGTTCTCGTTCATCGACGGTCCCGTCACCGCGAACAAGAAGCTCGCGGTGCACACGGCGTGGGGGCGGACGCTCAAGGATGTGTTCCAGCGCTACAAGGCCCTCCGCGGCCACGAGCTCCGCTACCAGAACGGCTTCGACTGCCAGGGGCTGTGGATCGAGGTCGGTGTCGAGCGCTCGCTCGGCTTCAACTCGAAGCGCGAGATCGAGGAGTACGGCCTGGAGAAGTTCGCCGAGCGCTGCCGCGAGGTCGTCGTCTCGTCGTCGGAAGCGCTGACGCGCGGCTGCACGCGGCTCGGCCAGTGGATGGACTGGGGCAACGACTACTTCACCTTCTCCGACACGAACATCGAGTACATCTGGCGATTCCTCAAGATCTGCCACGAGCGCGAGATGCTCTACATGGGCCATCGCGCGACCGCGTGGTGCCCGCGCTGCGGGACGTCGCTCTCGCAGCACGAACTGACGCAGTCCGGCGTCTACCAGGAGAAGAGCGACCCTTCGCTGTTCGTCCGCTTCCCGCTGCTCGACCGGCCGGGCGAGTCGGTCGTCGTCTGGACGACGACCCCGTGGACGCTGCCGGCGAACGTCGCCGCGGCGGTGCATCCCGAAGGCGAGTACGGCCTGCGCGAGAGCGGCGAGTGGGTGCTCGTCGCGCGCTTCCCCGACGACACGTTCGTGCGCCGCGTGCCTGGGGCCGAGCTCGTCGGGCTCCGCTACCAGGGCCCGTTCGACAACCTGGCGCCGGGCGGCGGGATCGAGCATCACATCGTCCCGTGGGACGAGGTCTCGCTCGAGGAGGGCACCGGCATCGTCCACATCGCAACGGGCTGCGGGCCCGAGGACTTCGAGCTCGGCAAGTCCCTCGGGCTTCCCGTGCTGACCCCGGTCGACGAGGCCGGGCACTTCTACGACGACTACGGCTGGCTCCACGGGCTCTCGACCGTCGAGGTGACCGACCAGATCGTCGGCGACCTCGGCGAGCGCGGCTTCCTCGTCGAGGCAGGGACGTACGTCCACAATTACGCGCACTGCTGGCGCTGCGACACGCCGATCATCTACCGGCTCTCCGACGACTGGTTCATCGCGGTCGACGGTGTCCGCCCGCGCCTGCTCGAGGAGAACGACAAGGTCGAGTGGGTGCCGGACTACATGGGCAAGCGCATGGACGACTGGCTGCGCAACATGGGCGACTGGAACATCTCGCGGCGCCGCTACTACGGTCTGCCGCTGCCGTTCTACCCGTGCTCGTGCGGCCACCTCAACGTGATCGGCTCGAAGGCCGAGCTGGAGGAGCGCGCCCTCGGCGGCCTCGATCAGCTCCAGGAGCTGCGCCGGCCGTGGATCGACCGCGTGCCGATCTCCTGCGCCGCCTGCGGCGAGCGGGTCGAGCGCGTCGTCGAGGTCGGCGACGTCTGGCTCGACGCCGGCATCGTCCCGTTCTCCACCCTCGGCTGGCAGAACCCGGAGTGGAAGGAGCAGGGCTACGCGACAGGCGCGGCCGCGGGTCTCACCACGGCCGACCTGCCCGACCATGCCTACTGGGAGGAGTGGTTCCCGGCCGACTGGGTCACCGAGATGCGCGAGCAGATCCGGCTCTGGTTCTACTCGCAGTTCTTCATGTCCGTGGTGCTCGTCGACCGCTCGCCGTACAAGCGGGTGCTCGGCTACGAGAAGATGCTCGACGAGACCGGGCGGGAGATGCACGGCTCCTGGGGGAACATGATCGACGCCGAGGATGCGTTCACGCGCATGGGCGCCGACGTGATGCGCTGGCAGTACTGCGCGCAGCCGCCCGACCGGAACCTGCTCTTCGGCTTCGGCCCGGGGCACGAGATCAAGCGCCGCCTGCTGACCCTCTGGCACTCGGTCAAGTTCTTCGTCGACTACGCGAACATCGAGGGCTTCGAGCCGACCCTCGCCGACCTCGACGGCGGTCCGAACGTCTCGCGTCCGCTCGACCGCTGGCTCGTCGAGCGCGCGAACGCGCTCGTCGCCGCGGCAACGGAGGGCTACGAGGCGACGCTGACGGTCGACGTGATCCGCGCTTTCGAGGAGTACGTCGACGATCTCTCCAACTGGTACATCCGGCTCTCCCGGTCGCGCTTCTACGGCGAGGACGAGGAGGCGTTCCGCACTCTCTGGTACGGCCTCGTCCAGGCGCTCCGGGTGATCGCGCCGGTGATGCCGTTCCTCACCGACCACCTCTGGCGGAACCTGGTTCCCGGCGGCGCAGCCTCGGTGCATCTCGCCGGCTGGCCCGACGCACCGGAGCCCGACGCCGAGCTCCTCGCCGAGCAGGCGCGCGTCCGCCGGGTGATCGACCTCGGCCGCCAGGCGCGCTCGAGCTCCGGCATCCGCCTGCGCCAGCCGCTACGCCGCCTGGTCGTCCACGGCCTCGACGTGCCGGAGGCCTACGTCGCGCAGATCGACACCGAGCTCGGCGTCAAGGCGGTCGAGTTCGGCGAGGTCGCCGCATCCGAGCTGAAGGTGAAGCCGAACCTGCCGGTGCTCGGCCCGAAGCTCGGCCCCGCGTTGCGCGAGGTCTCCACGGCGCTTGCCGCCGGAGCGTTCACGGAGCTCGACGGCGGCCGCTTCCAGGTCGGCGAGCGCGTGCTCGAGCCCGACGAGGTGCTCGTGGAGCGCGTCGGCCTCGACGGCTGGTCGGTCGCCTCCGAGGGAGGCCTCACCGTCGCGCTCGACACCACGCTCGACGACGAGCTGCTGCTCGAAGGCCGCCTCAACGACCGCATCCGCGACGTGCAGGTGCTGCGCAAGGAGTCGGGCCTCGAGCTCACCGACCGGATCCGTCTCTGGATCCCCGACGCCGAGCTCCTGCCCTTCACCGACCGCATCGCCGGCGACACGCTGGCGGTCTCGGTCGAGCACGGCGCCGAGCTCCGTCTCGAAAAGGCCTAGAGCCCTGGGGCAGACCTGAGGTCTGACCCAGGGCTCTCGTAGGGACAGGGCTTGAGCCCTGTCCCCGTCTGTCACTCGAACGTCGGGACAGGCCCCGGCTCCGCCGGGACAGTGCCTGTGCGCCGCGCCGATCGGCGCCTACGTCTACGCCTGCTGCTCGGCGGCGAGCGCGAGCTCGCGGCGCAGCTCGACCGGGAGGCGGAACTCGATGTCCTCCTCGGCGAAGCGATGAGGCGTGATGTCCGTCACCCCGCGGGCGCGGAACCAGTCGCAGGTGCGCTGGACGAGCTTCTCGGGTGCGGAGGCGCCGGAGGTGATGCCGACGACCTCGACGCCTTCGAGCCAGCGCTCGTCGATCTCGGTCTCGTCGTCGATGAGGTAGGAGCGCACGCCGTACGACATGGCAACCTCGACGAGGCGGTTCGAGTTCGACGAGTTCCGGGAACCGATCACGAGGAGCAGGTCGATCTCGGGAAGCATCTCCTTGACCGCCCACTGGCGGTTGGAGGTGGCGTAACAGATGTCCTCGCGCTGCGGCGCGCGGATGTTCGGGAAGCGTTCGCGCAGCGCAGCGATCACGACGCTCGTCTCGTCGACCGAGAGCGTGGTCTGCGTCACGTAGGCGAGCTTGCGCTCCTCGGGGAGCTCCAGGGCGGCGACGTCCTCGACGGACTCGACGAGCACGATCGACTCCGGGATCTCGCCCATCGTCCCGACGACCTCCTCGTGGCCGGCGTGGCCGATGAGGATGACGAGGCAGCCGTCGTCGGCGTACCGGCGGGCCTGGACGTGAACCTTGGTGACGAGGGGACAGGTCGCGTCGATCGTGCGCAGCGAGAGCGCGTTCGCGTTCGTGCGCACCGACGGCGCGACGCCGTGGGCCGAGAGCACCATCGTCTGGCCCTCCGGAACCTCATTCTCGTCGTCGACGAAGATCGCGCCGCGCGCCTCGAGGTCGTGCACGACGTGGATGTTGTGGACGATCTGCTTGCGCACGTAGACCGGGCTGCCGTAGAGCTCGAGCGCCTGCTCGACGGTCTCCACGGCCCGCTCGACGCCGGCGCAGTAGCCGCGGGGCGAAGCCAGGAGAACCTTGCGCACCATCGTGTCCAGTGTAGAGAAGAGCGGAGAGGAGGCCCGCCGCTCGGGGGGTCGGCGCGACGGGCCCTCTCTCGCCCGACACTCCGCGGAATCCGCTTCGCGTCGGCGCCCAGTGCGCCTTGGACGCTAATGACGATTCGGTGTCGGCTCAATGGGCCGCTAGGCCTATCTTCGCGACCGCAAGAACCACGCCAAAAGTCGTCAGCGCGCACTCTGGGCGAGCACGATGGCGCAGAGGACGGTCGCGGCGCCGACGAGCTGCACGGTGCCGAGGGCCTCTCCGAGCCAGGCCCAGGCGACGATCGTGGCGGCAACGGGCTCGAGCATCGCGGCGATGCCGACGCGCGTCGCCGGCAGATGACGGAGGGCGCTGACGACCAGGAAGAACGGGACGATCGTCCCGAGCACGATCAGGTAGCAGAGCAGCGCCCACACCGGCAGGTGCCGGCTCGAGAGGTGCCCGAGGAGCGAGACGTGGGCGCTCACGGCGTGGCCGGGGAAGCTCCACCACGGCGCGACGATCGCCCAGAAGAGGGCGCCGAAGCCGAAGCCCCAGGCGAGCAGCGAGACAGGATCGCGCTCGCCGACGGCGTGCTCGGCGAGGAGCAGATAGGTCGCGTAGGCGACCGCAGCGGCCAGGGCGAAGCCGATCCCGGCGGTCGAGAGCGAGCCGCCATGGCGCACGTCGACGATCAGCCCGAGGCCGACGAGGGCGAGGCAGAGCGCGAGCCAGACGCGTTGCCGCACCGGTTCGTGGAAGACGCAGCGCGCCCAGATCGCGACGAGGAGCGGCGCCAGGTACTCGATCAGGAGCGCGATCCCGATGGCGAGCCGGTGGATCGCGAGGAAGTAGAACCACTGCACGAACGCGAGCCCGCCGATGCCGAAGAGCGCGAGCACCGGGAGCTCGCGTCGCCGCACGCGCAGGCGCTCGGGCGCGGTCACGAGCAGCACGAGCACGAGCCCGAGCGCCGCCCCGGTCGAGCGCACCTCGGTGAGCCGCTCCGACGAGATCCCGGAGGCGAGAATCACCTTCGAGACGGTGCCGTTGACGCCCCAGAGCGCGGCCGCAATCGCCACCAGGAGGTAGCCCCTACGGGGGTGTTGTGTCACACGCGGAGCCTAGGGATCGCCCTAGACTGACGCGGACGGGACGTAGCTCAGCCTGGTTAGAGCGCTGCGTTTGGGACGCAGAGGCCGCGAGTTCGAATCTCGCCGTCCCGACTGTTTCTCTCTACTAGAGAACCCAGCCGCCGTCTCGCAGGATCGGCACCTCGTCGCCGGAGGCGGTGACGCCCCAGACGCCGAGCTCCCCGGAGGCGATCATGAAGTCGGTGTGGATCGACGAGTGGTTGATGCCCTGCGCGTTCCGCTCGTCGGGCGTCAGCTCGGACGCGCCCTCGACGCACTGCGTGATCGCAGCGCCGAAGGCGATGTGCGCGGCGGCGTTCTCGTCGAAAAGCGTGTCGTAGAAGACGAGGCCGGTGCGCCCGACCGCGGAGTCGCGGTCGACGAGGGCGATCTCGCCGAGGCGGCAGGCGGTCTCGTCGGAGGCGACGTGGCTCCGCATCAGCTCCTGCCCCTCGTCGGCGGTGACCTCGACCGCCCGGCCGCCCTCGAAGCGCACGGCGAGCCCGCGGACGATCGTGCCCTGCAGCTGGAGGGGATAGGTCGAGCGGACGACGCCGTCGACGCGGCGCGCATCGGGCGCGCTGAAGACCTCCTCGGTCGGCATGTTCGCGACGTGGTCGATGCCGTTCGAGTGGTCGAGCGCCGCCTGCCAGAGGGAGTTCGGGAGCAGCCCGACGGTCAGGTCGGTGCCGGGGCCGCGGTAGCGGAGCGCGTCGAAGCGGCGCGCGTTCATCGCCTCGGAGCGGACCGAGAGCTTCTCGATGTGCGTCTTCCACGCAGCCACGGGATCGGGCTCGTCGAGCCGCACGGCGGAGGCGACCGCCTGCCAGAGGCGCTCGACGTCGGGCTCGCCGAAGACGACCTGCGCCCAGCCGGGTGTGGGGAAGGAGACGATCGACCAGTTGCAGGCGCCGCCGGTCAGCCGCAGGCTCGCCTCGGCGACCTCTTTCATCCGGGCGCGCCCGACGCGGCTGCCGTCGAGGTCGGCGAAGAGCTC
>CAIYXH010000248.1 GCA_903930195.1 uncultured Actinomycetes bacterium
CAGCGCGCCGCCGTCCGCCGGGTCGGGATGTTCTTCGCGCTCGCGGCCGTCTTTCTCGTCCCCTGGACGCTCTGGCTCACGTTCGACCTCTCCGAGCGGCACATCACCCACCACTACGACCTGGCGTGGACGGGCTTCGACATCGGGCTCGCCGCCTCGTTCGGGGCGACCGCCTACACGGTCTTCCGAAGGCCGGACTGGGCGCACGTGCTTGCGGCAGTGACGGCGACGCTCCTCGTCTGCGACGCCTGGTTCGACACTGTCACCTCGGCACACGCGCACGAGGAGCTGATCGCGATCGTCGAAGCCGCGTTCGTGGAGCTTCCCGTTGCAGCTCTCTGCATCTGGATCGTCTTCGACACCCAGCATGTGCACGCGGCCACGAATCGCGCCGTCGACCAGGTCACCGGTCGCAACTAGACAGAGACATTAAGATGGGCGGAGTGGCGAGCTACCTCCACACCATGGTCCGCATCACCGACCCGGCGCGCAGCCGCGCCTTCTACGAGGCGCTCGGGTTCCGGTTCGCGCGCGAGATGGACATTGTCCGGAACGGCGAGACGGAGGCCACGAACTACTTCTTCTCGATCGGCGACCAGGAGTCCGTGCTCGAGCTGACGTTCAACCACGACGGCCGCACCTACGACCTCGGCACCGGCTACGGGCACATCGCCGTCGGCGTCGAGGACATGGCGGCGACGCTCGCAGGGCTTGCGCTCCAGGGGATCGAGCCCGAGAAGCCGCCGTACAGCGTGCGCGAGGGCGGCTCGCTCCTCTGCTTCGTCCGCGATCCCGACGACTACCGCATCGAGATCATCGAGCGGTCGACCGCCTAAGGCGCGCCGGTGATCGTCCTCTACGACAGCCCCGTCTCCGGCAACTGTTACAAGGTGCGGCTGCTGCTGACGAAGCTCGGGCTGCCGTTCGAGCGCCGGACGCTCGATGTCGTCGACCGGTCGAACCGGCCGGAGGTGCTCGGCGGCCTCAACCCCGCACTGCGGGTACCGACGGTGGTGCTCGACGACGGCCGCTCGCTCGGCGAGTCCGGCGCCATCCTCTGGTACTTCGCCGACGGCACCGACCTCGTCCCGGAGGATCGGTTCGAGCAGGCACGGATGCTCCAGTGGATGTTCTTCGAGCAGTACGACCACGAGCCCGCGATCGCCGTGGCGCGCTTCTGGTCGCTGCACCGCGACGAGCTCGATGTCGACCCGGAGAAGCTCGCCGAGAAGCAGGCCGCAGGCCATCGCGCGCTCGACGCGATGGAGCGGCAGCTCGGCTCGGCCGGCACCGACTTCCTCGTCGGCGACCGGATGACGCTCGCCGACATCGCGCTGTACGCCTACACGCACGTCGCCGACGAGGGCGGGTTGGATCTCGGCCGCTATCCGGCGATCGCCGCCTGGCTCGCGCGCGTCGCGGCCCAGCCGGGGCACATCTCGATCGACAGCTGATCCGGCCGGGACGTCTCGTGGACGGCGAGTACACGATCAAGACCCGTTCCCAGGAGTTCCAGGCCTTCTTCGAGCAGGTGAAGGTCGCGACGCGGCTCTCGACGCGGCTCGCCGGCTACACGCTCGACGAGCCGGAAGCGATCGAGGCCGCGTTCGCGGAGCTGATCGGCAAGCCCGTCGGAGACAGGTTCACGTTGATCCCGCCGTTCTATACGGACTACGGACTCAATATCTCGGTCGGAGAGGCCGTGTTCATCGGGCATCAATGCGCGTTCACGGGTCACGCGCCGATCGAGATCGCCGACGACGTGATGATCGCCCACAAGGTCAACCTGATCACGGCCGGCCATCCTGTCGACCCGGCGCAGCGACGGGAATTCATCGACGCGGAGCCGATCGTCATCGAGCGGAACGTCTGGATCGGCGCTGCCGCCACTGTGCTGCCCGGCGTGCGCATTGGTGCTGATGCCGTGGTCGCGGCAGGAGCGGTCGTCTCGCGCGACGTGCCGCCGGCGACACTGGTCGCCGGGGTTCCGGCGAGGGTGATCAAGCGCCTCTAGCGGCGGGACATGTCTGTGCGGGACGGCTGTGGATGAGTTGTTCCGCTTCCGTCACAGACACGTGACAGGTGCGGGGTTACCGTCGAGACATGACGAAGCCCGCATCGACAAAGGCCGCGAAGGCAGAGACGCCCTGGGGGCGGGCGGTGGTGCTCGAGGAGGCGAAGGTCGCGCAGCGCGCCGGCGATCGTCGCTTCACCTCGGTGGTGCAACTCCTCGAGACGGACGCGGGAGAGCAGCTCGTCCGGTTTGCCTACATGGGCGAGGGATCGATTCGCCGCGGGACGGTGACGCTCCGCCGCCGCGACCTCGAGCGGGTCCGCGGCTCGCTCAAGGCGGGCTCGGCGTTGGCGAGCGCGTTCGGGTGGGGTCAGACGTGATGCGGGTGCTCTTCGGGAGACCGCCGATCTGTACCCCGGTACTGCGGTTCGACCCCGAGCCCGTCGGCGAGATGCCTGCCGAGCGAGTGGAAGGGCAGCACGTACAGCGCCATTCCGATCAAGCCCGACGCGAAGAAGTAGAAGCGAACCGTCGTGGCGCTCGCGCTTGTCGCAGCCTGAGCAGCGTCTGCGCTAGACGAGCGCCGCGCCCGACAACCGGGCCGCGTCGACGAGCGAGCCCAGGATGAACGCACCGTCGGCGGAGCCGAGCAGCGGATCGACCGCGTGCTCCGGATGCGGCATCAGGCCAAAGACGTTCCCGGCCGCGTTGCAAACCCCGGCGACATCTCCGACGGCCCCGCTCGGATTCGCGCCGGCGGCGTAGCGAAGGACGATCTGGTCGTTCGCCTCGAGCTCTGCGACGAGCTCGGGACCGCCGAACCAGCAACCCTCGCCGTTCTTCACGGGGACGACGAGCCTCTGGCCCGCGTCGCAGCGCGACGTGAACGGCGTGTCCGTGCGGGCGACGACGAGCGGGACGTCACGGCAGACGAACGAGAGGCTCTCGTTCTGGCGGAGCACACCGGGAAGGAGCCCTGCCTCGGTGAGGATCTGGAAGCCGTTGCAGATCCCGAGCACGAGGCCACCCTCGGCGGCGAACTGCTCGACCGCGCGCATGATCGGCGAGAACCGCGCGATCGCGCCGCACCGGAGATAGTCGCCGTACGAGAACCCGCCGGGGAGAAGCACGGCCGACGTCCCTCCAGGCAGCACCGGGTCGTCGTGCCAGACGCGCTGCGCGTCGGCGCCGAGGCTCGTGAGTGCGAGCACCGCGTCACGGTCGTCGTTCGACCCGGGGAAGACGACGACGGCGATGCGGGGTGCGGGGGCGTCAGTCAAGGCTCAGCCTGCGCCGTGGAGCTCGATCTCGTAGCTCTCGATCAGCGGGTTCGCGAGGAGCTGCTCGCACATCCGCTCGATCTCCGCACGCGCAGTCGTCTCGTCGGCGCTCTGTACCTCGAGCTCGATCAGCCGCCCGACGCGCGCCCCGCCGACAGCGAAGCCGAGATGCCGGAGGCTGCTCTCGACCGCCTGTCCCTGCGGGTCGAGGATGCCGCTCTTCGGCCGGACGAGGACGGTCGCCTTCATCCGAGCACCACGTCCGGCGAGGCCAGGTAGTCGTCGAAGGAGATGTCCGTCAGCTGCTCGAACGCCTCGACGTAGCGGGCGCGCGTGCCGGCGACGACATCCTCCGGAAGCTCAGGGCCGGGGGCCGTCTTGTTCCAGCCCAGCGACTCGCAGTAGTCGCGGACGTACTGCTTGTCGAAGGACGGCGGCGTCTTGCCGGGCTCGTACTCGTCCACCGGCCAGAACCTGGACGAGTCGGGTGTGAAGGCCTCGTCCCCGAGCACGAGCTTGCCGTCCTCGTCGATCCCGAACTCGAGCTTCGTGTCGGCGAGGATGATCCCGCGCGCAGCTGCATACTCGGAGACGAAGCGGTAGAGCTCGAGCGTGACCGCCTCGACCTCGTCGTAGCGGGCCTCGCCGATGAGCGCGACGCCGGCGTCGCGGTCGATGTTCTCGTCGTGGCCCGCCTCGGCCTTCGTCGACGGGGTGAAGATCGGCGCCGGGAGCTTGTCCGACTCGCGCAGCCCCTCGGGGAGCGCGTGGCCGCAGACCGAGCCGGTCGCGG
>CAIYXH010000249.1 GCA_903930195.1 uncultured Actinomycetes bacterium
GTCGACGGCGACGATGGCCTTCGTCTTCGGCGTGATCGCCGCCTCGACGGCTGCGGGATCCAGGTTCAGCGTGTCCGGATCGATGTCGGCGAAGACGGGGATCGCGCCCTCGTAGATCGCACAGTTCGCCGAGGCGACGAACGAGTACGGCGAGGTGATGACCTCGTCGCCTGCGCCGACGCCGGCGAGGTGCATGCAGATGTGCAGCCCCGCGGTCCCCGAGGAGACGGCGGCGCAGTAGGGCGCACCGACGGCCTCGGCGAGCTTCGCCTCGAACTTCGGGCCGACCGGGCCGAGCGAGAGCTGGCCCGAGCGCAGCACCTCGAGGACGAGCTCCTCGTCGCGTTCGTCGATCCAGGGGGCCGAGAGACCCAGCTTGCTCGTCGCGACTTCGCTCACGCGTTGGCCATGCTGGGCACGAGCTCCCGCCACTGCGCCCAGCGGTCGCTCTGACCGCGGACCGTGTCGAGGTACGCCTTCTGGATCGCCTGCGTGACGGGGCCGACACCGATCTCATGGTCGTCGACCGAGCGCACGGGGGTCACCTCGGCGGCCGTCCCGCACATGAACACCTCGTCGGCGAGATAGAGATCGGTGCGGATCAGCGACTTCTCGACGACCTCGTACCCGAGGTCCTGGGCGATCTGCATGATCGAGTCGCGGGTGATCCCGTGCAGGATCCCCGACGCGAGATCGGGCGTATAGATCCGGCCCTTGGAGACGATGAAGATCGTCTCGCCGGGGCCGTCCGCGATCGTGCCGTCGGGGCTGAGGAGGATCGCCTCGTCGTAGCCGGCTTTCTGGGCCTCGGTCACGGCGAGCATCGAGTTGAGATAGATGCCGGAGGCCTTCGCGGCGTGCGGGACGACGTTCGGCGGGATCCGCTGCCAGCTCGAGATCTTGGTCGTGATCCCGTTGCGGAGCGCTTCCTCACCGAGGTATGTCCCCCACGGCCAGCACATCAGGACCGTCTCGACCGGGTTGCCCTTCGCCGAGACGCCGAGCTCCTTGAAGCCGTAGAACGAGATCGGGCGGATGTAGCCCTCGCGCAGGTTGTTCGCGGCGAGCAACTCGTTCGTGGCGGTCTTCAGCTCCTCGACCGAGTAGGGGATCTCCATGTAGATCAGCTTCGCCGAGGTGTGCAGGCGCTCCATGTGATCGGTCAGCCGGAAGACAGCCGGGCCCGCGGGCGTGTCGTAGACGCGCACGCCCTCGAAGACACCCGTGCCGTAGTGGAGCCCGTGCGCACCTACGTGGATGCGCGCCTCGTCCCAGTCGACGAGCTCGCCGTTCATCCAGATCTTTTCGGTGGCCTGCACGGAACTCTCCCTTCGGTTTCGGTCGGGGAACTTTAGCGGCGGCCGGTGAGATCGGCCGCGCTTGCGTGGGTCAGGCGCTGGAGGTCGCCCGGCGCGATCAGCGCGACGTGCTGCGGCGTTCCGGCTCCTACCCAGACCTTGTCGTGGCGGAGGAGCATCTGCTCCATCACCGTCGCGCGGACGCCGGGGCCGGCGAACGGCGTCATCGCCTCCGGGTCGAAACCCGCAACGCGCATCTCGTCCTCGGTCGCGAGCTGCACCTCGGGCAGGCCCGCCGCCGCAGCCACCCGCGCCGCGTCGGCATGCCGGCCGCCGGGGATGAGCGCGAGCGCGAAGAGACCGCCCGGCGCGACGAAGACGACGGGCTCGACGATCTGGTCGACTGCACAGCCAAGCTCGAACGAGGCCTCGTCGACCGAGGCCAGCTCCTCCTGGAGCTCCTGCACCGAGCCGTCGACGCACGCCGCGCGGAAGAGTGCCGCGACCCGCTCGACGGGCGCAGGCCACATGGCCGCTAGGCGGTGACGGTCTGCTCGTACGCGTCGAACGCGGCAGTCGCCGCGACGCCGCGCTCGACCGTCGCGCCGAGCTCGGTCAGCGAGAGCTCGAGTGCCGAGAGCGCCGTGGCGATGTCGAAGATGTCGAACCAGCCGATGTGGCCGATCCGGACGATCTTGCCCTTGAGCGCACCCTGCCCCGGCGCCAGCGTGACGCCGTGCCGATCACGGAGGTGACGCAGGAGCGCCGAGCCGTCGACGCCCTCGGGGCAGCGGACTGCGGTGACGACGGCGGAGGTGTCGTCGTCGGGCGAGAAGAGCTCGAGGCCCATTGCCTTGACGCCGGCGCGTGCGGCGCGGCCCAGACGGACGTGCTTCGCGAGGCCCTCGTCGAGACCGGCGTCGAGGATCATCCCGAGCGCGACGTCCATGCCCCGGATCAGCGAGACCGCCGGCGTGAACGCGGCGTCGAACGACTCCTGCGCCTTCTTCGTCGCGCGCCAGTCGAAGTAGAACGTGCGCGACTTCGCCGGGAGCTGCTCCCAGACGTGATCCGCGGCGGTTGCGGTCGCGAGGCCCGGCGGGCACATCAGCGCCTTCTGGGAGCCGGAGACCGTGACGTCGATGCCCCAGGCGTCGACCTCGAGCGGTACGGCTCCGAGCGAGGAGATCGCGTCGACGACGACGATCGCGTCACCGGCAGCGGCCTTGATCGCCTGGACGTCGACGACAACGCCGGTCGACGTCTCGGACTGCGTGCAGAAGAGGTACTTGGCGCCACTGGCCGCGACGGCAGCACCGATCTCGGCCGGGTTCGGCACCTCGCCCCACGTGTAGTCGATGCGCTCGACCTCGAGGTCGTAGTGGGCGCAGATCTTCGTCCAGCGCTCCCCGAAGGAGCCTGCGACGACGACCGCGGCCTTCTCGCCGGCCCGCGTCAGGTTCGAGACGGCCGAATCCATCGCGCCCGTTCCCGAGGCTGCGAAGAGCAGCACGGGGTTCGCCGTGCGATGCACCTGCTTGAGGCGCTCGAGCACGCTCGTGTAGGTCGTCTGGAAGTCCGGGCCGCGGTGATGCACCATCGGCTCGGCCTCGGCCGCGAGCACCTGCGGGGGCACGGGCGTCGGGCCCGGCGTCATCAGGTACCGCTTCTCCATGGCCCTAGGATAGCTGGCCGGGTTCGGGCGGCTCACGGTTGACCGAACGGCACAACCCATCGACGCGCTCGCCGAAGTACGCAGGAGCGGGACAGGGTCTGATGACCTGTCCCTACGAAGCAGCGTTACCCCGCGAGCTTGGTGCGGACGCGGTCGTTGACGACGCGCGGGTCGGCCTTGCCGCCGGTCTGCTTCATCACCTGGCCCACGAAGAAGCCGATCAGGCCGTCCTTGCCGCCGCGGAACTGCTCGACCTGGCCGGAATTCGCCTCGAGGATCGCGTCGATGACCGGGTCGAGCTCGGAGACGTCGCTGACCGCCTTCTGGGCCAGGTACGGCTCGGCGCTGAAACCGGCGTCGCCGATGTGCGCGAGCGCTTCGTCGAAGGCAGCGCGCGGGATCTCGGCGCGAGCGCTCACGAGCTTCGCGAGCTCGGCGGCGTCGACCGCCGACGGGTCGACACCCGCCGCGACGAAGGCATTGGCGAGCACATTCGCCGTCTCCTTCGCGTCGGCCCCTGCGCCGACCGCATCGGCCCAGAGCCGGTCGAGGCCGCCGGTGACGAGCACATCCGCGTCGTAGAACGAGAGCGTGTCCGCGATCCGCTTGATCCGCGCGCCCGGGAGCTCCACGACCTGCTTGCGGAGCTCCTCGACGAGCTCCGCCGGCGGCTCGACCGGGACGAGGTCGGGCTCCGGGAAGTAGCGGTAGTCCTGCGCCTCCTCCTTCGAGCGGGTCGGCGGCGAATCCTCGGCGCCCGGGTCGAAGTGGAGCGTCTCCTGGTCGACGGTGCCGCCCTCCTCGTAGATCCGGATCTGGCGGGCGATCTCGCGCTCGATCCCCTTCGCGGCGAAGGTGAACGAGTTCATGTTCTTCAGCTCGGTACGCGTGCGCAGCTCGTCGGAGCCGGCGGGACGCACGGAGACGTTGACGTCGAAGCGCATCGAGCCCTTCTCGAGCTCCGCGTCCGAGAGGCCGAGCTCGACGACCGTCTGGCGCAGGAGCTGCAGGAAGCGCTTCGCGACGTCGGCGGAGTGGATCACCGGCTCGGTGACGATCTCGAGGAGCGGCGTGCCGCCACGGTTGAAGTCGACGAGCGTCGCCGTGGCGCCGTGGAGGCGACCGGAGGCGGCGACGTGCACGTTCTTCGCCGCGTCCTCCTCGAGATGGGCGCGCGTCAGGCCGATCTCGACGTCGCCGTCGGGCGTCGGGACGACCAGCGTCCCGCCGGAGCAGAGAGGCTCGTCGTACTGGGAGATCTGGTACGCCTTCGGCAGGTCGGGATAGAAGTAGTTCTTCCGGTGGAAGACGGCCCGCCCGGCGATCTCGCAGCCGAGCGCGACGCCGAAGCGGACCGTCTCCTCGATCGCCTTGCGGTTCGGCACCGGGAGAGCCCCCGGGAAGGCGAGGCAGACCGGGCAGGTCTGCGAATTCGGGGCGCCGCCTGCACCGTTCGTGCAACGGCAGAACATCTTCGTCTTCGTCTTCAGCTGGACGTGGATCTCGAGCCCGATCACCGGCTCCCAGGCCTCGGTCTCCAGGGGCGCGGCGCTCATCCGCGGAGCCTCTCCGGCACCGGGTCGAAGCCGATCGCCTGCTCGAGCGCGTGGCCGACGCGGTAGATCGCGTTCTCCGAGAACTGCGGCCCGATCAGCTGCAGCCCGACCGGCAGCCCGTCCGAGAGGCCGCACGGCATCGAGAGCCCCGGCAGGCCCGCCATGTTCGCGGGGATCGTGAGCACGTCGGTGAGGTACATCGCGAGCGGATCGGCGGCCTTCTCTCCGAGGCGGAAGGCCGTCGTCGCGCAGGTCGGCGAGAGCAGCAGGTCGTAGCGCTCGAAGAGGGCATCATGCTCGCGCTTGATCACCGTGCGCACCTGCTGTGCCTTCGCGTAGTAGGCGTCGTAGTA
>CAIYXH010000250.1 GCA_903930195.1 uncultured Actinomycetes bacterium
GAGCTCGCGCCGGAAGCGGTCGACGCCGAGGCGCTCGCCGGGCTCGGCGTCAGCCCGATCGTGAACCTGCACGTCCACTTCGACCGAACGGTGCTCGAGACGCCACTCGCTGCGGCGGTGGGCTCGCCGCTCCAGTGGCTCTTCGACCGCACCGAGGCCGCCGGCGCGACCGAAGGACAACTCGTCGCCGTCTCGCTCTCCGGGGCCGACGAGGAGATCGGGCTCTCGGTGACCGAGCTGCGCGAGCGTTACCTGCCGGCGTTCCACCGCCTGCTGCCCGCCTCGCGCGAGGCTCAGGTGCTCGACGTCGCCGTGACGCACGAGCCGCGCGCGACGTTCCGCGTCGCGCCGGGCTCGCGCCGCCTCCGACCTGGCCCCGAGACGCGCGTGCCCGGCCTCGTGCTCGCCGGCGCGTGGACCGACACCGGCTGGCCCGCGACGATGGAGAGCGCCGTCCGCAGCGGGCTCACCGCCGCCCGCGTCGCGCTCGCGCAGGCTCCGCGCGAGGCGGTGCTCACATGACGATGCTGGCCGATCCGTCGACCGCAGCCGCCGAGGAGGCGCTCGAGCGCGCCGCGGCGCACCTGCTCTCGCTCCAGCACCCCGACGGCTACTGGAAGGGCGAGCTCGAGACCAACGTGACGATCGACGCGGAGGACATCTTCCTGCGCACCTACCTCGGCCTCGACACGAGCCGCACCACGCCGCCGACGGCCGAGTGGATCCGCTCGAAGCAACGCCCCGACGGCTCCTGGGCGACCTCCTTCGGCGGCCCTGCCGACCTCTCGACGACGGTCGAGGCCTACGTCGCCCTGCGAATCGCGGGGGATCCGCCCGAGGCCGCCCACATGCGCCGCGCCGCTACTCGTGTCTGCGAGCTCGGCGGCGTCGAGGCCACGCGCGTCTTCACGCGGATGTGGCTCTCGCTGCTCTCGCTCTGGTCGTGGCACGAGGTGCCGGTGCTGCCGCCGGAGCAGATCCTGCTCCCGCCGCGGGCGCCGCTCTCGGTCTATGCCTTCGGCTGCTGGGCGCGGCAGACGATCGTCGCGCTGCAGATCGTCACGGCGCTGCGCCCCACGACCGTCGTCCCCTTCACGATCGACGAGCTGTACTCGGGCCGCGAGCCCGAGCCGGAGCCGCACGACGCCTGGGGCCGGATGTTCGAGGTGCTCGACAAGGGTGCGCACGCCTATCACCACCACCCGCTCGGGCCGCTGCGCCGCCACGCACTGCGCGTCGCCGAGCGCTGGGTGGTCGAGCGGCAGGAGGCCGACGGCTCCTGGGGCGGAATCCAGCCGCCGTGGGTCTGGTCGGTCGTCGGCCTGCATGCGCTCGGCTACGGCCTCGACCATCCGGTGATCGAGAAGGCGCTCGCCGGCCTCGACACGTTCACGATCGAGGACGAGCTCGGCCGCCGCGTCGAGGCGTGCCAGTCGCCGGTGTGGGACACCGCCCTGGCGATCCTCGCGCTGCTCGACGCCGGCGTTCCCGCGGAGCACAGCTCGATCCGACGGGCGGCCACCTGGCTGGTCGGACGTGAGGTGCGGGTGCGTGGCGACTGGTCGGTGAAGCTGCCGAAGCTCGCCCCGAGCGGCTTCCCGTTCGAGTTCGCGAACGACAACTACCCCGACGTCGACGACACCGCCGTGGTCGTCCTCGCGCTCCGCCGCGCCCGGGTCGAGGACGGCGGCGCCGCCGACCGCTCGCTCGAGTGGATGCTCGGGATGCAGAGCCGCAGCGGCGGCTACGGCGCCTTCGACGTCGACAACACGAGCGGCCTCGTCGCGAAGCTCCCGTTCTGCGACTTCGGCGCCGTCACCGACCCGCCGAGCGCCGACGTCACCGCGCATGCGCTCGAGACCCTCGCCTACGAGGGGCGCACCGGCGAGACCTCTGTCCGCCGTGCGCTTGCCTGGCTCGTCGCCGAGCAGGAGGCCGACGGCTCGTGGTTCGGCCGCTGGGGCGCGAACAACGTCTACGGCACGGGCGCGGTCATGCCGGCCCTCGCCGCCTGCGGCCTCACCGAGAGCGACGCGATGCGCGCCGCGGTCGACTGGCTCGAGCGTGTCCAGCACCCGAGCGGCGGCTTCGGTGAGGACATCCGCTCCTACCGAGACCCGAGCTGGCGCGGCCGTGGCGTCGCGACGCCGTCGCAGACCGCCTGGGCGCTGATCGGCCTCCACGCCGCCGGCGAAACCGGCGAGATGGTGCAGCGCGCGGTGCGCTTCCTGCTCGACGCACAGCGCCCCGACGGCAGCTGGGACGAGCCCTACTTCACCGGTACCGGCTTCCCGGGCGACTTCTACTTGAACTACCACCTCTACCGCGACGTCTTCCCCGTGATGGCGCTGGGCCGGATCTTGGGGAAGGGTGCGTGAGTAACCCGCTCGTCCTCGTCCCGCTGCGGATCGAGCGGATGGCGCTCGGCCGGATCCCGGGAACGCAGACGCTGCTCACCGGCATGGGCCCTGTGAAGGCTGCCGCGACGGCCGAGCATGCCGCGACGCTCGACCCGTCGGCCGTCGCCGTCGTCGGCGTCTGCGGCGGCATCGCCCACGACCTCCGTCCCGGCGACGTCATCTGCGCCACCGAGCTCCACGGCCTCGAGCAGCCGATCCCCGTGCCCAGCGCCGGCCCGATGGCCCGGGCGCTCGCACACGCCGGGGTGCAGGCCCGGATCGGGCCGCTCCTCTGCACCGACCACATCGTCGGGCCGGCCGAACGCGCGACGCACGAGGCCTCCGGGGTGCTGGGCGTCGAGATGGAGTCCGCCTGGCTCGCGCCGCTCGCAGAAGGGCGCCCGTTCGCCGTCGTCCGCGTCGTGATCGACGCGGCGGGGCACAGCCTCTTCGATCCGCGCATCCTTCCCGCCCTGATCACAGCCTGGAAGGGACTACGGCGCACGGCCCCCGGGATCGTCGACTGGCTGGCGGATCCCGCGCCCGACCTGGCCTCAGCCGGTATGGTCGAAGAGCGGTGAGCGTCCCTCTACGCCAGAGCCTCACCGTCGCGCGCTACCTGGCGCGCCAGCGGCTGCACCGCAACGAGAAGTTCCCGCTCCTCGTCGAGCTCGAGCCGCTCTTCCAGTGCAACCTCTCCTGCTCCTTCTGCGGGAAGATCCAGTACCCGGATCACATCCTCAAGAAGCGGATGCCGATCGAGCAGGCGCTCGAGGCGATCGAGGAGTGCGGCGCGCCGATGGTCTCGATCGCCGGCGGCGAGCCGCTCGTGCACAGCGAGATCCACCTGCTGGTCGAGGAGCTGATCAAGCGCAAGAAGTTCGTCTACCTCTGCACGAACGGGATCCTGCTCGAGAAGAAGCTCGACCTCTTCAAGCCGTCGCCGTACTTCGGCTTCGTCGTCCACCTCGACGGCATGCGCGAGCGCCACGACGAGTTCGTGGAGCGCGAAGGGACGTTCGACAAGGCCGTCGCCGCGATGAAGGAGGCCCAGCGCCGCGGCTTCCGGGTGAACACCAACACGACCTTCCTCAGCACCGACACGCCGAAGACGGTGCGCGACGTGCTCGACTTCCTGAACGACGAGCTCAAGGTCGACCAGATGATGATCTCCCCCGCCTACGCCTACGAGAAGGCGCCCGACCAGGAGCACTTCCCCGGCGTCGAGGAGGCGCGGCAGACGTTCGCCGAGGCATTCGCGGACGGCCACCGTAAGCGCTGGCGCCTGAACCACACCCCCCTCTTCCTCGACTTCCTCGAGGGCAAGGTCGACTTCGAGTGCACCCCGTGGGGTATCCCGAGCTACTCCCTCTTCGGCTGGCAGAAGCCCTGCTACCTGATGTCGGACGGGTACACGACCACGTACAAGGAGCTGCTCGAGACGACCGACTGGTCGAAGTACGGTCGCGGCAAGGATCCCCGCTGCGACAACTGCCTCGCGCACTGCGGCTACGAGCCGACCGCCGTCATGGCCAGCACGAAATCCGTGCGGCAGGCGCTGCGCGCCATCGTTCAGCAGTAGCGCGCCGGTCAGCGATGAGGAGCCGCCCTGGCGGACGGCCCCTCACCCTGAGAGCTCGGTCAGCCCTTGAGGTTGACGCGGAACGAGACGAGACGGCTCGTCGTGATCCCGGCGAGCGGGCTCTGGCCCGGCTGCCGGGCGCGGATGTAGATGACCATCAGCTGCTGCTTCGGCGTCGCCGGGAAGCCCGACTCCCGGTTGAACTGCAGCGTGACCCAGCCGTCGTTCCCGGTCGCCGTCTCCGAGGGGACGTTGACCTGGTGGAACGGCACGGCCGTCGCGTAGACGTCGGCGCCACTCACGGCCTGACCGCAGGTGTCGTTCACGTGCACCCGGAGCGTGAACGAGGTCATGCTCCCCGGGATCACGCTCGGGCTCGACTGGAACTGGTCGATCTGGAGACGCGCCGGTGAGGTGACGCCGGTGACGGGCACCGAGGACTGGCCCGACGCGAGAGCAGGACAGCCGCTTGCCGGCGTCGTCGACGCAGGCGTGCCTCTCGCGATCACCGCGCTCGGCACGGTCACGATCGAGGTGGTGCCGTCACTGTTCTTGGCGCTGACGCGGACGCGCAGCGTCGCATTGACGTCGACCGACTTCAGCACATACGCCGCGCCGTTCGCGTTCGAGATCCCCGCGCAGCTGTCGCCGTTCTTGTCGCAGCGCTGCCAGCGATAGGTGAACGTGATCGGCTGGGTGCCGTCCCAGTTGCCGTGGTCGACGTTGAGGGTGCTGCCCTCGGTCGTCGTCCCGCTGATCGTGGGCGGTTGGGCGTTCGACGGCTTCGCCGCGATCTTGGCGGTCGCCGCTGCCGCGATCACCGCGGCGAAGAGGGCGACGCCGATGAGGGCGAAAAGCTGCTTACCGGCCGACGAGCGGGCACGGGCAGATCCACGCCGGTGCTGCGTGTTCACATTGACCTCCTGATCGATTCGCAGATGCGTCCGCGCGCGTCGCGACAGCACGAACGCGGAAGAGATTCGTTGCAGCGGGGGTTCCCCGATGCATCCGACTCCAATCCTCGCCGGACAACGTTTGCGCCTTGCCCATCCCGGCGACTACCCGTTCTGACCCTCTCATCCGTAGGTCGGGAGAGTCACCGGACATTTCAGGCACTGTCATTTCAGTACAGGGGGTTCATCACATGATGCGCAAGTACGCATCGCTCGCTGCGGTGCTCGTCGCCGCATCCGTCGCCACTGCCGCGCAGGGGGCCACGAGCCCGACGCTGACGGTGGCGCTCTCGTCGTACAAGGTGCTCTACGGCCACGAGACCAGCCTCACGGGAACGCTCTCGTCGGGGGACGTCGGCAAGAAGATCACGATTCTCGCCTGGCCGCTCGGGGCCTCGGCGCCGCACAAGCTCACCACGGTGACGACGTCCACCAATGGGACGTTCAGCCTCAAGGTCAAGCCGACGATCCAGACCGGCTACGAAGCCCAGCTGGACGGTGCCACCTCGAGCGCCCTCGTCAAGGCCGGCGTCACGCCGATCATCAACGTCCGTGAGCGCGCGAACGGCCAGCTCGCGGCGCAGGTGGTCGCCGCGCCGGGTCTCCGTCAGGGCGTCGTCAAGCTCCAGCGGGACGAGAACGGCGCCTGGAAGACGATCGGGTCGAAGGGCCTCAGCCGCTCTGCCGTCGCGCTGTTCGGCTCGCATCTCGCCGACGGGACGTTCCGGGTCACGCTCAGCGTGAACCAGGCCGGCAAGGGCTACCTCGGCGCGGTCAGCCATTCGCTGCAGTACGTCTCGCACGCCATCTCGCTCACACCCAACACGTTCCGGGTGCTCTACGGGCACTCCGTGACGCTGTCGGGCACCGTGAACCACAGCAAGGCAGGCACGACGGTCACGATCCGGGCCTGGCGCTACGGGCATTCGACCTCGACGCTCGTGCGCAAGGTGAAGACGACGGCCGGCGGCCACTGGACGGCCAAGGTCTCCCCGACCGTGCAGACGAGCTACGAGGCGCTCTACCTCTCGACCGTCCCGAGCCGGAAGATCGTCGTCGGCGTCCAGCCGGCGATCACGATCTCCGAGCTGCAGAACGGCTGGATCGCGACGACGGTGAAGTCGGGCCGCTCACTGGACGGAAGCATGGTCAAGCTTCAGCAGAAGCTGCCGGGGGGTGTCTGGAAGACGCTCCAGCAGGCTCAGCTCGGCCGTGGCTCGGCGGCGATCTTCAAGACGCCGCTTCCGCAGGCCGGCCTCCGGGTCGCGC
>CAIYXH010000251.1 GCA_903930195.1 uncultured Actinomycetes bacterium
CGCCGCCGGCGTCGGCACCTGGTTCCTCGTGATCTGGATCATCGGCCAGTTCCACGCCGGCAGCGAGTACACGATCCAGGCAGCGACGGGGATCCCCGCGCTGATCGTCCTGCTGCTCGTGATGAACTGGTTCTTCCACAAGGTCTACTGGACGGGCTGGATCGGCGAGCACAACCGCCGCCGGCGCGTCGCGGAGGAGGCACGGGCCCAGGGCTCGGTGCGCAAGGCGACGCTCGGGCTCGCGCTCCTCGGCTTCTCCGCCGTCTACCGCGAGGGCTTCGAGATCGTGCTCTTCCTGCAGAACCTGCGGCTCAAGGCGGGTGACGGTGCTGTCGTCGAGGGCGTGGGCCTCGGCCTCGGGTTGACGGCCGTCGTCGGGGTCGCGACGTTCTTCGCGAACCAGCGCCTGCCGTACAAGAAGATGCTCGTCGTCACCGGCGTCCTCCTCGGCTTCGTGCTGCTCGTCATGGTCGGCGAGAGCGCCCAGGAGCTCCAGCTCGCCGGCTGGATCCCGACCACGAACGTGGGGATTGCGATCCCCGGCTGGATCGGCCTCTGGTTCGCGGTCTTCCCGACCGTCGAGTCGCTTGCCGCCCAGGGTGTCGCCGCGCTGCTCGTGATCGGGTCCTACTTCCTGGCCGACTACCTGCGCCTGCGGCGCCCGCGCAAGGCGCGCGAAGCCGCCGCGGCAGCCGTCGGTCAGGTATAGCTGTCAGTCGTGCCGGTGAAGCTGCATCGCTGCCGTAAGACCTGGATGAAGCTCGGTTTCGAGGCGTGCTGGAAGGTGCAGCGTGAGCTCGATGCCGCCGGGATCGAGTACGAGGTCGTCACGCACCCGTGGAACCGCGACAAGCGGGACGAGATGGTCAAGCTCAGCGGGCAGAAGCTCTTCCCGGTGATCGAGCTCGAGGACGGCTCGGTCTACCGCGAGGAGTCGAAGGACATGGCCGCCACGATCAAGGCGGGCGGCCTCGCAGCGGTTCAGGCCGCTGCTTCGCCACCCGCGTCGTAGTAGACGTCGTCTGCGAGCTTCAGCCGCTCGTGGATCACGTTGACCGCGCGCTCGACCTCGTCGGCGCTGACGACGCAGGAGACGCGGATCGACGAGGTCGAGATGATCTCGATGTTGATCCCGGCGTCTGCGAGCGACTCGAACACCGCCGCTGCGACACCCGGGTTGCTCCGCATCCCGGCACCGATGACCGATACCTTCGCGATCGCCGGATCGATGGTGTAGCCCGTCGCCGCGACCGAGCGCGCGAGCTCCTCGAGCACCGGCTCGGCCCGCTCGATGTCGTTCTCCGGCAGCGTGAACGAGATGTCGGTGTGACCGGCCGCGGAGGAGTTCTGAACGATCATGTCGATGTTGATCCCGGCGTCCGCGAGCGGGCGGAAGACGCGGCCGGCAACCCCCGGCTGGTCGGGAACCGCCTGGATCGTGACCTTCGCTTCGCCGGTGTCGTGCGCGACGCCGGAGATGATCGCCTGCTCGAGCATGTCCTCCTCCTTGACGACCCACGTGCCCTCGTCCGGGACGAACGTGGAGCGGACGTGGATCTTGACTCCGTGGTTGCGAGCGTACTCGACCGAGCGCAGCGCCAGCACGCGGGCGCCGCAGGCTGCGAGCTCGAGCATCTCCTCGAAGGTGACGCGTGGGATCTGCTTGGCACCGGGCACGATCCGCGGGTCGGCGGTGAAGACGCCGGTGACGTCGGTGTAGATCTCGCAGACGTCGGCACCGAGCGACGCGGCCAGCGCGACGGCGGTCGTGTCGGAGCCGCCGCGGCCGAGCGTCGTGATGTCCTTGTCGGTCGAGACGCCCTGGAACCCGGCGACGATCGCGATCTGCCCCTCGTCGAGCGCGTCGTGCACGCGGCCGCGCTTCATCTCGACGATGCGCGCCTTGCCGTGGCTCGTGTCGGTGACGATCCCGGCCTGCGATCCGGTGAAGGAGACGGCCTCGAGCCCGAGGTCGTTGATCGCCATCGCGAGGAGCGCCATCGAGATCCGCTCGCCCGAGGTGAGCAGCACGTCCAGCTCGCGCGGGTGCGGCGCGGAGGAGACCTGCGAGGCGAGCTCGAGCAGCTGGTCGGTCGTGTGGCCCATCGCGGAGACGACGACGCAGACGCGGTTGCCGGCGTTCGCCGTCTCGACGACACGGCGTGCGACGTGCTTCAGCTTCTCGGGGTCGCCGACGGACGTACCGCCGTACTTCTGGACGATGGTGGCCATCGCGTTCAACGCTACCCGCGTGGCTGTGCCTGCGCCGCTGGAGGCTGGCTGGCGGGACAGGTCTTCAGGCCTGTCCCGGTCTTCGCCACGCGGCACGTCAGAGGGACAGGCCTGAAGACCTGTCCCTCTCCGGGCAGCGGGCTTCGAGCCCTCTCCCCGGAGCCTCTCCCCTGATTCATACGGACAGGCTCCTTGCGTCCTAACCGGGCGACCCCAAACTCCTGTCCATGCAGCGCCTCACAGTCATCATCGGAATCGCCGTCGCGGCCCTGACGCTCGCGGCGGCTGCGGTCGCCGGCACGGTCACCGCCACGGCGACCCTGACGGGCGCCGGCTCTCTCTCCCTGTCCCACGGCGCCACGGTGGCGATCTCGGACACGCTCGACGGCAGCGACCAGTCGGCGAGCTACACGCTCCCGCTGTCGGTCTCCGACGCGCGCGGCACCGGGGCCGGTTGGAACCTGACGGTCACGTCGACCACGCTCACCACCGGCTCCAAGTCGCTCGCGACGACCGCGTCGACCGTGAGCGCGGTCACCAGCACCTGCCTCGCCGGTGGGAGCTGCACCGCGGCGACGAACGCGATCACCTACCCGGTGACCGTTCCGGCCGCAGCCACCGCGCCGACGGCGATCAAGTTCTTCAACGCCGCCGCCAACACCGGCATGGGCCGCTTCACGGTCACCCCGACCGTCAACGTGGCGATCCCGGGCAACACGTTCTCCGGGACGTACACCTCGACCGTCACGGTCGCGGTCGTCAGCGGCCCCTAAAGCAGGTCTCTCCGACGCCGATTTCGGTGAGGCGCCCCCTTTGCGGCGGGGCGTCTCACCTTTGTCGTTCTGCCGGCCGGGGTCGTCTCTCTACACTCGGCGAGATGGAGATGAGGCCGCTCGGACGCACGGGAGTGGAGGTCAGCTCGCTCTGCCTCGGCGCGATGATGTTCGGTGCGTGGGGCAACACCGACCACGGCGACTCCGTCCGGATCATCCACAAGGCGCTCGACTCCGGGATCAACTTCGTCGACACCGCCGACGTCTACTCGCGCGGTGAGTCCGAGGAGATCGTCGCGAAGGCACTCAAGGGGCGCCGCGACGACGTGATCCTCGCCACCAAGTTCCACGGCACGATGGGCGACGGCGTCAACCAGCGCGGCAACTCGCGCCGCTGGATCATGCAGGAGGTCGAGGCGAGCCTCAAGCGGCTCAACACCGACTGGATCGACCTCTACCAGGTACATCGTCCCGAGCCGGACACAGACATCGACGAGACCCTCGGCGCGCTCACCGACCTCGTCCGCCAGGGCAAGATCCGCTACCTCGGCAGCTCGACCTTCCCGCCGTCGGCGATCGTCGAGGCGCAGTGGGTCGCCGAGCGCCGCAGTCGCGAGCGGTTCGTCTGCGAGCAGCCGCCGTACTCGCTGCTCGTGCGCGGGATCGAGACCGAGATGCTGCCGGTCTGCGAGCGCTACGGGATGGGCGTGATCAGCTGGAGCCCGCTCGCGGGCGGCTGGCTCTCCGGCAAGTACCGCAAGGGCGTCGAGCAGCCCGAGTCGACGCGTGCCGGACGGATTCCGGGACGCTACGACCTGACGAAGCCCGAGAACCAGGTGAAGCTCGACGCGGCCGACGCCCTCGGGCAGCTCGCCGACGACAACAACATCTCGCTGATCCACCTCGCGATCGCCTTTGTCCTGCGCCATCCCGGCGTGACCTCGGCGATCATCGGGCCGCGCACGATGGAGCAGCTCGAGAGCCAGCTCGGCGCCGCCGACGTGGTGCTCTCGACCGAGATCCTCGATGCGATCGACGCGATCGTCCCGCCCGGGCACACGTTCAACCCGGCGGATGCCGGCTACACGCCGCCGTCGCTCGCCGACGCGTCACGCAGGCGCCGCTCCGGCGCGGCGGTCAAGCACGTCACGTTCTAGCCCTGCGGTAGGGACAGGTCTTCAGACCTGCCTCGGCTTCCGCGCTACGCGCCGGGCAGCGTCTCGGCCAGCACTTCGGCCTGCGTCGGCTCGGCTTCGACGAGCAGCTTGGCGCCGTTCGCGGTGAGGCAGGCGTAGATGCCGCGGCGGTCGTCCGTGCACATCGCGCGGTTGACGTAGCCGTCGTCTTCGAGCCGTCCGATCAGGCGTGAGAGCGCGCTCTGGCTCAGATGGACGGCGTCGGCGAGCTCCTGCATCCGGCAGTGCACGGCCGGCGCTTCCGCCAGGCGCTGCAGCACCTCGAACTCGCTCACCGTCAGGCCGTGACGCTCGTGCAGGACGTGCTCGAGCTTCTCCGTCACGGCGGCATGGGCAGCCGCGAGCTCGCGCCACCGTTCGACCAGGACTTCATGACCACCGGCCATCAGCCGCATTGTAGCCCCTTTGATGCAGGAACATAACCTGCAGATTCATTATTTGATCCATAGAAAAATTGTTCTTGCAGAAGTTGCATGTGCATGTACAGTTAGCTCACGACACGACATTCGGAGGGCAGTACCTGTGACACATGCAGCAACCACACCAACAGAGAGCGAAGGGCTAGGGCTCAGCCGCCGCGGCTGGATCGCGCTCTTCGTGCTCTGCGGCGCGCTCTTCCTCGACGGCCTCGACATCTCCATGGTCGGGATGGCGCTGCCGAGCATCCGCTCCGACCTCGACCTTTCGACGACGACGCTCCAGTGGGTGGTGAGCGGCTACGTGCTGGGCTACGGCGGCCTGCTGCTACTCGGCGGCCGCGCGGCCGACCTGCTCGGCCGGCGTCGCGTCTTCCTCGTCGCCCTCACCGTCTTCCTGGTCGCCTCGCTCCTCGGCGGTCTGGCGACGAACGGCACCGAGCTGATCGCGACGCGCTTCATCAAGGGCGTGGCGGCGGCATTCACCGCTCCGGCCGGCCTCTCGATCATCACCACCACGTTCGCCGAGGGCAAGCAGCGCAACCGCGCCCTCGGGATCTATGCGGGTACGGGCGCGAGCGGCTTCTCGCTGGGGCTCGTCCTCGGCGGGATCCTGACGACGCTCGGCTGGCGCTGGACGTTCTTCCTGCCGGTGCCGATCGCGGCGCTCATCCTCGCGGTCGCACCGCGGGTGCTCGACAAGGATCCGAAGCACGACGGCTCCCGCCGCCACTTCGACCTGCTCGGCGCCACGACCGTGACCTCGGCGATGCTCCTCCTCGTCTACACGGTCACCCAGGCTCCGCAGCACGGCTGGGCATCGGCCAGGACGCTGCTGCTCACCGCGGCGATCGTCGCGCTGGTAACGGCCTTCGTGGCGATCGAGAACCGCGTGCCGCACCCGCTCGTCCGGCTCGGGATCCTGCGCTCGCGCAGCCTCGTCGGGGCGAACCTCGGCGCGCTGTCGATGGCGGGCTCGTACTTCGGGTTCCAGTTCGTCACGACGCTCTGGCTCCAGAACGACGCGGGCTGGTCGCCGCTACACGCGGCACTCGCGTTCCTGCCGGCCGGCCTGCTGGTCGCGCTGATGGGGCCGCGGATCGGACCGCTCGCCTTCCGGATCGGCATCGGCAAGCTCGTGATCGCTGGTCTGACGGTGTTCGTGCCGGGGTACCTGCTGGCGCTGCGGTTCCACGAGACCCCGCACTACCTGGCGTTTCTCCCGGTCATCATCCTGCTCGGGCTCGGCTTCGGGCTCGCGTTCCCGACGCTGAACATCGCAGCGACGAA
>CAIYXH010000252.1 GCA_903930195.1 uncultured Actinomycetes bacterium
GATCATCGCCGTTGCCGACGAGCTCGCTGCCGCGGCCGACCTCGTGCGGACGACGAAGGCCGACGGGCTTCCCGTCGTCGTCATCCGCGGCTTCGAGGCGGCCGGGGACGGGAGCTCCCGCGACCTCGTCATGCCGGCCGAGCGCGACCTCTTCCGATGAGGCTCGAGCCCTTCGAGCCGGCGCACCTGCCGCTCCTGCTCGAGATCTTCACCGACCCCGAGGTCACACGGTTCACCCGGATCCCGAGCCCGCTGCCCGAGGGCTTTGCCGACCGCTGGCTCGAGCGCTACGCCCAGGGCTCACGTGACGGCAGCCGCGCCGGCTTCGCGATCGTCTCCGACGAGGGGGAGGTGCTCGGCATCGCCGTCGCGGCGTCGATCGACGTGCCCGGGCGCACCGCCGAGCTCGGCTACCTGCTGGCGCCCGCGGCGCGGGGCCGGGGTCTCGCGACCCAGGCGCTCCAGGAGCTCACCGAGTGGGCCTTCGCCGAGCGGGGGATTCTCCGCTGCGAGCTCCTGATCGCGGTCGACAACGTCGCCTCACGGCGCGTGGCCGAACGCGCGGGCTACGCACGCGAGGGCGTGATGCGCTCGAAGCACCTCAAGGACGGGATCCGCGAGGACACCGAGCTCTGGTCGCGGCTTCCCTCGGATCGAGCGTAGACCGTCAGTCGCAGAACTCGTCCGCGACGCTGAGCGCTTCGTCGAGGATCGAGATCCCCTCGTCGAGCTCCTCGCGGGTGATGTTCAGCGGCGGGCAGACCATCGCGACGTTCCAGTGGGCCATCAGGTAGAGCCCCTTGTCGAGCGCCCGCTTCTGCATCGCGGCGACGGGCTTCGCCGCCTCGCCGGAGCCGTTGAACGGCACGAGCGGCTCGCGCGTCTGCCGGTTCTTGACGAGCTCGAGGCCCCAGAAGCAGCCGAGTCCGCGCACCTCGCCGATCGACGGATGCTTGTCGGCGAGCTTCTGCAGCTCGACCTTGAACACCTCTCCCATCGCGGCGGCGTTCTCGACGATGCCTTCCTCCTGGAACGCCTCGATCGAGGCGACCGCGGAGGCGCAGGCAAGTGGATGGCCGGAGTAGGTGAGGCCGCCGGCGAAGACCCGCGAGCGGACCCACTCGGCGATCGGCTCGCGCACGGTCATCGCGCCGAGCGGGACGTAGCCCGAGTTGATGCCCTTGGCCATCGTGATGATGTCCGGGACGACGTCCCAGTTGTCGACGGCGAACCACTTGCCGGTGCGGCCGAAGCCGGCCATCACCTCGTCGGCGATCAGCAGGATCCCGTACTTGTCGCAGGTCTCGCGGATCGACTGCAGGTAGCCGTCGGGCGGGACGATCACGCCGTTCGTGCCGGTGACCGTCTCGAGGATGACGGCGGCGACGGTGTGCGCGCCCTCGTACTGGAGGATCTCCTCGAGGTGCGGGCCGCCGGTGCAGACGGGGCACGGATCGGGATGACCCGCCGGGCAGCGATAGGTGAACGGGTCGAACATGCGGACGGCGCCGGGGATGCCGGGCTCGGCCGGCCAGCGGCGCGGGTCGCCGGTCAGCGTCATCGAGCCGGCCGTCGCTCCGTGGTAGGAGCGGTAGCGCGCGATGATCTTGTTGCGCCCCGTGTACCAGCGCGCGAGCTTGATCGCGTTCTCGTTGGCCTCGGTGCCGCCGTTCGTGAAGAAGGAGAAGTTGAGGTCGCCCGGGGTGACCTCGGCGAGAAGCTTGCCGAGGCGGGAGCGCGACTTGGTCGCCATCGGCGGCCCGATCGTCGCGAGCTGCTCCGCCTGCTCCTTGATCGCCGCGACGACCTTCGGATGGCCGTAGCCGATCGAGACGTTCACGAGCTGCGAGGCGAAGTCGAGGTAGCGCTTGCCGTCGTAGTCCCAGAAGTAGCGCCCTTCGGCGCCGGCTACCGCGATCGGGTTGATCGCGTCCTGCATCGACCAGGAGTAGAGGACGTACCGCTTCGCATCCTCGACGATCTGCTTGCCCAGCTCGGTATCGGTCTCGATAGTCGCCATGCAAGTGATTTTACAGGCGGTCGACGAGAAGTTCGATCGAGCCGATCCGCCGGAAGCCGAGACGCGCCAGAATCGGTGCCGACATTGCGCCTGCCGAGACGGCGAGCCGCGGGGTTCCGCGTTCCACCGCATCCTCCCAGCGCGCGTGGACGAGCGCGGTGTAGACGCCATGCCCGCGTGCCGAGCGCAGCGTCGCGCCGCCGAGCAGGATGCCCGCCGCAGGCGTGAAGACGCCGCGGCCGAAGCCGACCGGCGTGCCGTCGAGCACGGCGAGGTAGTGGCGTGTGTCCCCGTCGGCCGACAGCACCTCCCAGTGGGCGGGGTTGGTCGCGCGCCGCTCGGCCCGGGTCTCCTCGGGGACGCCCCACACCTCCCAGTCGACCTCGAGCCCGCGGGCGAAGTCCTCGTAGGTCTCGACGCGCCGCACCTCCACGGCAGGCGTGCCCCTGGGACGGTGGTCGATCGTGAGCGAGGTGAGGCCCGGGATCTCACCGTCGGGCGCGAGGCCGAGGGCCTTCAGCTGCGCGCCCAGGTCGCGGGGCGTCGAGAGCTCGCCGCTCCACCAGGTCACCTCCGACACGTCGTGCGCGCGGGCGAGCGCGCGCACCTCCTCGACCACTGCGCCGATGTCGCGGCTCTCGAGACGGAGCCGTTGCACCGACCCCTTGTCGCCCCAGAGCGAGACGACGTACCGGGCGGTCGCGATCGTCGTGGTCGACGGATCGGGCCCGAGCCAGAGGCGCGGCTCCTCCGCCAACTCGAGCATGGCCCCGTCCATCCGCGGGACGCTACCGCGCGATACCCTCCCACGGACATCTCGAGGGAGGCACCCCGTGACGGAATTGGTGGACGCACCGGCTGACGTGAAGGCGATCCGACACTGGATCGGAGGCAAGGAGACGCCCGGGGGATCGGGACGCAGCGGCGCGGTCTACAACCCGGCGACGGGTGTCCAGAGTGGCAGCGTCGACTTCGCGAGCGTCGAGGAGATCGACGCCGCCGTCCAGGCCGCGAAGGCTGCTGCGCCCTCGTGGCGCGCGCTCTCGCTCTCGCGTCGCGCCGAGCTCTTCTTCTCGATCCGGCAGCTCTTCCACGAGCACCACAAGGATCTGGCGCGCCTGCTCACGCTCGAGCACGGCAAGGTGCTCTCGGACGCGATGGGCGAGGTGGCGCGCGGGCTCGAGGTGATCGAGTTCTGCTGCGGCATCCCGACGCTCCTCAAGGGCGGCTTCTCGGAGCAGGCCTCGACGGGCATCGACGTCTACTCGATCCGCCAGCCGCTCGGCGTCGTCGCGGGGATCACGCCGTTCAACTTCCCGGCGATGGTGCCCATGTGGATGTGGGCGCCCGCGCTCGCGTGCGGCAACACGTTCGTGCTGAAGCCGTCCGAGAAGGATCCCTCCGCCTCGATGCTGACCGCCGAGCTGCTCGCCGAGGCGGGCGTCCCTGCCGGCGTCTTCAACGTCGTCCACGGGGACAAGGTCGCGGTCGACGCGTTGATCGAGCACCCCGACGTCTCGGCCCTGTCCTTCGTCGGCTCGACGCCGATCGCGAAGTACGTCTACGAGAACGCCACGGCGCGCGGCAAGCGCTGCCAGGCGCTCGGCGGCGCCAAGAACCACATGATCGTCCTGCCGGACGCCGACATCGACATGGCCGCGGACGCCGCCGTCTCGGCCGCGTACGGCTCCGCCGGTGAGCGCTGCATGGCGGTCTCGATGGTGGTCGCGGTCGCCGGGGTCGGCGACAAGCTCGTCGCGGCGATCCAGGATCGGATCCCCAAGGTCAAGATCGGCAACGGGCTCGACGAGAGCTCCGAGATGGGGCCGCTGGTCACCCGGGAGCATCGTGACAAAGTCGCCTCGTATGTCGAACGCGCGCCGGGCGAGGGCGCGACGGTGGTCGTCGACGGCCGCGCGAGCTGCCCCGACGGCGACGGCTTCTTCCTCGGGCCGTCGCTGATCGACGACATCACGCCCGGGATGGACAACTACCGCGACGAGATCTTCGGCCCGGTGCTCGGCGTCACGCGTGTCGAGACCTACGACGAGGCCGTGAAGCTGATCAACGACAACCCGTACGGCAACGGCACGGCCATCTTCACGCGCGACGGCGGCGTCGCCCGGCAATTCCAGTTCGACGTGCAGGCGGGGATGGTCGGCATCAACGTCCCGATCCCGGTGCCGGTCGCCTACTACTCCTTCGGCGGTTGGAAGGCGAGCCTCTTCGGCGACCGCCACATCTACGGGCCCGAGGGGATCGACTTCTACACGCGTACGAAGGTCGTCACCTCGCGCTGGCCCGATCCGGCCACGTCCAAGGTCGACCTGGGCTTTCCGCAGACGCGTTAGCGATGCTCGGCGACGTCCTGGCCCAGCTCGTGCTCCAGTTTCTGGCTGGCCCTCTCCTGCGGATCGCGTGGGCGGTGCTCGCCGGCATCGGGTGGGTTGCTCGGAGCATCGTCTCCAGCGGGCGTCAGTTCCTCGTCTGGAGCGTTCAGCGAAAGACGATCCAGCGCAGCGCGCAGTACATGTAGACCCCTTCGCAGCACGCCGCCGCGACGCGGGCAAGGTGATACTCGAGCCCGGCGGCGGCGAGCGCGTCCGCGACGCCGAGGATGAACGCCGCGTAGTTGATCGCAACGGCGACGACGTAGACGGCGAGCTGCCTGCCGGCGGGCGCATGCGAGCGGAAGTTAAAGCGGCGGTTGAAGAAGAAGCTGAGGGCGAAGGACGTGAGGTAGCCGGCCGTGAACGCGACCGGCAGCGGCAGGCCGAAGCCGCTGTGCAGCAGCGTGAGCAGCGACAGGTCGAGCACGAAGCCGGAGCCGTTGATCAGCGCGAAGCCGACGAACGTGGGCGCGACGCGCGTGTCGAGGCCGAACGGCAGCGCCGCGACCACGCGGCTCATCGCGGTGATGAAGCGGTCGTCGTCGCCGGGAGAGCTCAACGCGTCGGTTGCGGCCACGTCCTCCGAGTCTGGCGCAACAGTCGTGTCTCGCACGTGACTGTCGTGTCGCAAGGCGGTGACCGATGAGTCCCGCGCGCGGCGATCGTCCAAGCTTCGGAACCCTTCCCGACCAAGGAGAACAGATGCCCAGCAGCCTGCACCTCACCGAGATCGGCCGCGTCGCCGTTCCGAGCCCCGACCAGGACGCCGCCCTCGCGTTCTACGTCGACGCGCTTGGGTTCACACTGACGACCGACGACACCTTTGCCGATGGGCAGATGCGCTGGATCGAGGTCACCCCGCCGGCCGGTGGCACGCCGCTCGCGCTCGTCCCGCCGCGGCCGGGTGGCCCGACCGGCGTCGAGACGGGGATCATCCTCTCGTCGTCCTCGATCGATGCCGACCACGCCGCGCTGAGCGCTGCGGGCGTCGACGTCGACCCCGAGGTCGTTCGCTGGGGTCCGCCCGTGCCGCCGATGTTCAACCTGCGCGACCCGAACGGCAACACGCTGATGATCGTCGAGCCGCTCGACTGATCCAAGACGGATTGGAGGGACAGGGCTTCAGCCCTGTCCCTCGGGCGGACTACGGGTGGTGGATCCAGACGGAGACGCCGCCGTGGCCGGAGCAGGTGCCGGACGCGTGCTCGGAGTAGCTGTACGTCCCGTCGCGACAGTGCGCCGTCGCGCCCTTCGGGCTCGTCGAGGGCCGGTGGACGCAGTGGTGGCTCACGTTGAGGTAGTAGCCGGCGCTGCAGGTGGCCCCGGCGGGCGTCGCGGACGCGGAGACGCCGGTGACGGCACAGGCGATCGCCGCCACGAGCGCCGCGAGCAGCAGGCGTCCTCTCCCCATGCGGCGATCCTCGCCCTTTATGGCCAGGTTGTCTAGTCCCCGCTCCGTGGGATACTCCAAGCGTGAAGGTCGTCATCGGCGGTGGCTCGGGTCTGATCGGAGCGGCACTCGTCCGCTCCCTCGAGCGCGACGGGAACGAGGTCGTCGTCGTCTCGCGCGAGGCGGGGCCGGGCGAGGTCGCGTGGGAGGACGTCGGCCGCGAGGTCGACGGCGCCGACGCGGTCGTGAATCTCGCCGGCGTCTCGATCGGCGGGCCGCGATGGACGGCCGGCCGCAAGGAGGCGATCCGCGCGAGCCGGATCGAGACGACGCGGACGCTCGCGCGGGCGATCGACGCCGCCGAGCGGCGTCCGGACGTCTTCGTCACGGCGTCCGGGATCGACATCTACGGCGATACCGGCGACATCCTCGTGGACGAGTCCTCTCCGCCGGGCTCGACGTTCCTCGCCCGTGTCTGCACGGAGTGGGAGGACGCCGCGGCCGATGTCCCCGTCCGGCACGTTGCCGTGCGGACGTCGCTCGTCGTCGCCCCCGGTGCGAAGGCGGTCTCGCTGATGGCGCTGCCGTTCCGCTTCTTCGTCGGCGGGCCGCTCGGCAACGGCCGCCAGTGGTTCCCCTGGATCGCCCTCGACGATCTCGTCGCCGTCTATCGGCGGGCGCTCGAGGACGACGCGCTGCGAGGGCCGGTGAACGCGGTGGCGCCCGGCATCCTCCGGCAGTCGGAGGCGGCGAAGGTCTTCGGTGCGGTACTCGGGCGACCCTCGGTGCTTCCTGCACCGGCGCCCCTCTTGCGGCTCGCACTCGGCGAGCAGGCCGACCTGCTCCTCCACGGCCAGCGGGCCGCGTCAGGCAAGCTCGGCGATCTCGTCTTCGAGCAGCCGGATCTCCGGTCTGCGCTCGAGGACGCCTTGCGTCAAAGCTCGTCCTAGCGGACGCGCGCTCCGACGCCGAACATCTTCAGAAACCCGGTACCGACGGTGCCGATGGTGCCGAGCACGAAGGCGACGGTGGCGACGTTCCAGATCACTGCGGTCATCTTTGTCCCTCCTTCCGTTCGTTCGAGGTGTCTCGATCGATTTCTTGAATCCCATAGTAGAGAGGCGATCCATAGAGCGCAAATACGACTTTGCAGAATATCCATCATTTTACGCTTATGTGTTTTACCTGCCTGAAACAGCCAGTCTCCGATGCCAGTCACCGTCGGGCGCGAGGTCTCAGCCCGGTGCCAGGCAGTCGAACGAGAGTGGAACGAAAGCGTTACGCGTCCGGAAATCTGGCGCTACGACAGCGATCCGGCCACGCCGCCGCGGACACGTCCCGCTGCCAGGCAGCGGGTTCGCGCCCGAAGGGCCACGGCCGTGGCGGCCATGGCCCAGTGCCAGTCATTGGTAGCGAGAGTGTTACGCGGCAGGCTTGTTGTCTACGCGGTCAGCCGGTTGCCGAAGGTGGCGCGGTGGACGAACTGGCCGATGCCGGGCTCGGCGCGGAGCTCGCCGCCGTCGACGATGACGTTACCGCGGAGGAGCACGGTCTCGGGCGTGCCGACGACCTCGGTGCCCTCGTAGAGGTTGTAGTCGATGTTCGAGTGGTGGGTCGCCGCGGAGATCGTGACCTTCTGCTCTGGGTCGAAGACGACGAGGTCGGCGTCGGAGCCGACGGCGATCGTGCCCTTGCGGGGATAGAGGCCGAACAGCTTCGCCGGGTTCGTCGCGAGCAGGTCGACCATGCGGTTGAGGCTGATCCGGCCTTCGCGCACCCCGAAGTGGTGGATCATCTGCAGCCGGTTCTCGATCCCCGGGCCGCCGTTCGGGATCTTCGAGAAGTCGTCCAGCCCGAGCTTCTTCTGCTCCTCCCAGCCGAAGGCGCAGTGGTCGGTCGAGATCGCGCTGAGCACGTCCGTGCGCACCGCGTCCCAGAGCACGTCCTGGTTCGCCTTGTCCCGCGGGGGCGGGGTGTAGACGTACTTGGCGCCCTCGAAGTTCGGCCGCTCGAGGAAGGTGTAATCGACGAAGAAGTACTGCGTGCAGGTCTCGCCCCAGACGTCCCAGCCCTTCGCGCGCGCCGTCGCGATCGGGTCGACGGCCTCCTTGCAGGAGACGTGGACGACGTACAGCGGGGCTCCCGCGACGCGCGCCAGCTGGATCGCGCGGTTCGTCGCCTCGCCCTCGGTCTCCACCGGGCGCGTGATCGCGTGGTACTTCGGCGCGGTCTGCTTCTTCGCCTGCGCCTCCTTCACCAGCACGTCGATCGCGTCGCCGTTCTCGGCGTGCACCATCACGAGGCCGCCGGTCTCGTGCGCGGTCTGCGTGACGCGGAACATCGACTCGTCGTCGACCATC
>CAIYXH010000253.1 GCA_903930195.1 uncultured Actinomycetes bacterium
GGCCGTCGAGCGTCTCGGCCCAGAGGCCGACGCGGACGACGTCGCCGCAGCGCGCGGGCGCGACGGTGTTGACGAGCGAGCCGATGCCCATGCGCGCGACTGCGTCCGCGGGGCCGATCCTGCGTCCGACTGCACCGAACGCCGACCACCAGGCACCGACGTGGGTCAGGTAGGCGGCGACGAACGCGACGCCCGCCAGCGTGAGCCACATCGGGTTCGCATCACCGAGGGCGTGAACAGCCGCCGAGACCTCGCCGCCGACCAGCCTCGGGGCCATACCACCGAGTGCCACCGCGCCGATAGCGGCAGCCAGAACGACGATCGTGGTCGGGTTCACGCGGATACCGCCACAGTTGCGCATCGCTGCCATTCATCCTCGCCAATGGATCGTGAGAAATCGGTGAACATTCGGTGCGGGTACGGAGTGAATGCCATGGGCCTGCGTTCCCTATCGGCGGCTACCCTCCGGCCATGAGGGGGGCTGTAGCGGCGGGACACGGAGCGACCGCCGCCGCGGGGGCGCGCATCCTCGCGGAGGGCGGGAATGCCGTGGATGCCTGCGTCGCCGCCGTGTTCGCGTCGGCGGTGACCGAGAGCCCGCTCACGAGCCCGGGCGCGGGCGGCTTCATGCTCGTCCACCGAGCCCGCGACCGCTCCGTGCGGATCGCCGACGGCTTCGTCGCGGGGCCGGGGCTCGGACTGCGCCGGCGGCGCGGCGGTGACATGGCGGTCGTCGACGTCGGCTTCGGCTCGAGCACGACGACGACCCAGCCGTTTCGCATCGGGCCGGCGTCGTGCGCTGTGCCGGGGATCGTCGCCGGCCTCGAGGACGCGCACCGGCGGTTCGGCCGCCTGCCCTGGCGCGAGCTGCTCGCACCGGCGATCGAGCTTGCCCGCGACGGCGTCGAGCTGACGCGTGCGCAGGCGCACATCCACGCCTTGCTGGACCCGATCCTGCGCTCGAGCGACGAGGGGCGCCGTGTCTACAGCCGCGCCGACGGAACGCGGCTCGGCGTCGGCGACCGTCTCGTCCTGCCCGAGCTCGCCGAGACCTTCGCAGCGATCGGCCGTCGCGGCGCGGCCGCCCTCTACCGCGGCGACCGGGCGCGCGCGCTCGTCGCCACCGTGCGCGACGGGGGAGGGGAGCTCACGCTCGACGATCTCGCCGCCTACCGGCCTATCTGGCGCAAGCCCGTTCGAGCGCGCTTCCGCGGGCACGACGTCTTCTCGAACCCGCCGCCGTCGTCGGGCGGCCTCCTGGTCGTGCTCGGCCTGGCGCTCCTCGACCGACTTCCCGTCGAGGAGGAGGGCAGCGCGGCGGCGCTCGCACAGCTCGTCGAGGTGATGCGCGAGCAGGCACGCGCGCGCAGTGGGCGCTTCTCGACCGAGCTCCACCGCGGAGGCCTCGCGGCGCGCCTGCTCGACCCTGCCGAGCTGCGCCGGTCGCTCGTACGTGTGCGCGCCGGCCTGGAGGCTCCGCGCGAGGCCGCTCCCCTCGGGGGCACGACGCACGTCTCGGTGATCGACGCCGACGGCAACGCGGCGGCGATGAGCAGCTCGACGGGCTCCGGCTCGGGCGTCGTCGTCCCGGGTACCGGGATCGGGCTGAACAACATGCTCGGCGAGGCCGATCTCGTCGGCGGGCGCGCGGTTCCCGTCGGGCGCCGGCTGACGAGCATGATGGCGCCGGCCGTGGCGCTCGACCGCGCCGGAACGGCTCGGGTCGTCGTGGGGAGCGCCGGCTCGGCCCGTCTGCGCGGAGCGATCCTCCAGGTGCTCGTCAACACGCTCGAGCACGGCCTCGACGCGTCGGCGGCCGTCGAGGCGCCCCGACTCCATGTCGATGGCGTGCAGGTGCACTGCGAGGGCGGCCTCGACCACGCCGAGCTCGACGGGCTCGCAGAGCGGGGCTACGAGCTGGTGCGCTGGCGGCGGCGCAACCTCTTCTTCGGCGGTGCCGCCGTCGTCGAGACACGGCCCGACGGCACGCTCGACGCTGCCGGCGATCCGCGCCGCGGCGGGGCAGGCACGGTGCTCGCGTGAGCCTCCTCGTCCGCCACGCCGACCCGCGGGACGCCGAACGCCTCGTCGAGCTGGCGAGCGCCGTCGCAGGCGAGCCCGAGGGCTGGCTGCTCGCCGACTCGCGCTGGCGTTCCGCGCAGCAGGAGCGCCGCTACATCCGCCTGCTCCGCGGCCATCCAGATGCCGCGCTGCTCCTCGCCGAGGCCGAGGGCGGTGAGATCGTGGGGCGGCTCTCGGTCTCGCGCGATCCGCATCCGTCGAGCGCCCACGTGGCCGATCTCGGCCTGATGGTCGCCGGCGCCCACCGGCGCCGCGGGATCGCGTCGGCCCTGATGCTCGCCGTCGAGGAGTGGGCCCGCGAAGCCGGTGTGCGGAAGCTCGAGCTGCACGTCTTCCCGCACAACGCCCCTGCGCGCGCCCTCTACGCCAAGCTCGGCTACGCGGAGGAGGGCTTTCGGCACGAGCACTACCGCCGTCCCGACGGGCGCTACACCGATGCCATCCTCATGGCGAAGAGGCTCGACTAGCGTTGCGGCAGATGTCCGAGCTCCTGCGCCCAGCCACCGCCGCCCTCACCCCGTACCAGCCGGGCAAGCCGATCGAGGACGTCCAGCGCGAGCTCGGGCTCGAGCGCGTCGTCAAGCTCGCCTCCAACGAGGGGCCGTTCCCGCCCTTCCC
>CAIYXH010000254.1 GCA_903930195.1 uncultured Actinomycetes bacterium
GTGAGGACCGAGGCACGTGTCGGCTGAGGCCGTGCCCGCGCCGGCGCCGCCTGCTGCGTCTGCGGTGACGTTGCGCCGGATCGCAATCGTCCCGGCCTACAACGAGGAGCGGAACATCGGCCGCCTGCTCGACGAGCTGCGCCTGCTCGATCCCGACCTCGAGGTCGTCGTCGTCTCCGACGGCTCCCGGGACGGCACGGCCGACGTCGCGCGTGCGCACGGGGCGCATGTCGTGACGCTGCCGTACAACCTCGGGATCGGGGGTGCCGTCCAGACGGGCTACCGGTTCGCCTGGGAGGGCGGCTACGACCTCGCCGTTCGCCTCGACGGTGACGGTCAGCACGATCCGCTCCAGCTGGCACCGCTCGTCGCGCTCGTCGCCGGTGGCGACGCCGACATCGCGATCGGCTCCCGCTTCCTGGAGCAGGGCGGCTACCGCTCGTCCGCCGCCCGGCGGATCGGGATCCGCATCCTCGCGACGGTCGTCTCCGCGATCGCCCGCAAGCGGCTGACCGACACGACCTCCGGCTTTCAGGCGCTCAACCGCCGCGCGATCGGGCTCTTTGCCGCCGACCTGCCTTTGGACTACCCCGAGGTCGAGGGACTCGTGATGGCGGTGCGCCACGGGCTCCGCGTCTCCGAAGCGCCGGTGACGATGCGCGAGCGCGAGCACGGCAGCTCGTCGATCAGCGCCCTCGCCTCGGTGTACTACATGGTCAAGGTGCTGCTCGCGGTGTTCATCGACCTCTTCCGTCCGGCCGATCGGAGCAAGATCCAGGCATGACTCCGCTGAGTGTCTCCATCGGTGCGGTCGCTGCCGCGGTCGTCCTGCTCCTCGCCGTGTTCGAGCTGATCCGCAGCCGTCGCCTGCACGAGCGCTACGCGCTGCTGTGGCTCGCAACCGGGATCGTGATGATCGTCCTCGCCGCGTGGCGGGACGGGCTCAACACGATCGCGGGCTGGCTCGGTGTCCGCAGTGACCCTACTGCCGTGCTCCTCGCCGTCGGCCTGCTGTTCGTGATCCTCGTCCTGCTCCACTACTCGACCGTGCTCTCACGGCTCACGGACCAGAACACGAACCTCGCCCAACGGCTTGCGCTGCTCGAGTCGCGGCTCGGCCAGCGCAGCGACGGCTGACGCTCAGCGCACCGTAACGGCGCGGCTGAACATGATCGTGTCGGTGGTCGAGGCGCCGCCCATCGGCGTGGCCATGACCGAGACGCGGACCACCGAGGTCTTCCCGGGGAGCGTGCCGGTCCAGCCCGGCGTGGTCGTCGTCGCGACGAGCGGCTCGTAGACCGTGCAATGCGCGGCAGCGTGCTCGATGCCCCGGCACGAGACGGGGTCGCTCGCGGCCGCGTCGATGCCGTAGACGACGCGTGCGCCGTGGGCGTCCTGCGCGGGCCAGCTGAGCTCGACCTTCCCGCCGGCCGCACGCGTTGCGGTGACCGAGAACTGGTTGATCGGCACGTACAGATTGAAGTCGTCGAGCCGCACCGCGACGTTCCCCCCGGCGGTGGGCAGCACGAGCAACAGGACGACCGCCACGGCGAAGCCCGCGCAGAGCCACTTGGCGAGTGGAGCTGACCTCCGGGTGAACGTCCCGCTGCGCCGGCCGAGGCGGGCCAGCGCCGGGCCGTGCACCGGAATGAGCAGCGGCGTCGAGACGGTGAGGAGAAAGGCCGCCGGGAACGCCGGCGCGAGGTAGCGGAAGAACGTCCCCCCGTCGAAGTCCGCGACGGTTCCGCCTTTGAGGAACACGTACAGCAGCAGCCAACTCACGACCAAGGTCGCAGCGGCTGCCGACCGCCGGAACAGGCCGATCGCCCCGGCGACGAGGAACCACTCGAGCAGCCGCCTGCTCCAGGTGAACTCCCGCAGGCCGTCGATGTTCGAGCTGAGGCGATCCCAGTTGAACGAGAGGTAGTTGCGTGAGTGCAGAAGCCCGAGAGCTGCGATCGTCGGATGGACGCCGAGCGCATATCGAGAGCCTCGTTCGAAGAGCGGCAGGTAGCCGATCCCCCGGTACTTCCAGATCGCCAGCGCGAGCAGGGCGGGCGCGATCCCGGCGACGAAGACAGGGAGATCGCGCCAGCGGCGCGCAACGAGGAGCGCGAGGACCGGGGCGGCGATGAACTCCGCGTTCGCGGGCTTGACGAGGAGCGCAAGGCCGGTGGTGAGGCCTGCGACGAGGATGTCCGCACGCTGGCCGGACACGAACGACCGCAGCAGGAAGTACGCCACGACGAGGAGGCAGACCATCGACGGGTAGTCGCCGAGCGGCGTGAGGCCGAGCACTGCCGGGAGGGTCAAGCTCACGTAGCGCTCGTGGTAGCGCGCGTAGAAGTCCGGAATCGCGAGGATCGGAATCAGCACCCAGAGCGTGGCGACGGCCGTCGCGTAGGCGCGGCCGGCGATCAGCCGGGCGATGCCGTAGACACACGCGAGCGCGATCGGTGCCAGCACGATCGCGTTGCACACGATCACGTAGGGCATCCCGGCGAGCATGTTGCCGCCGCCGAGCCACGTCGCCGGGATCAGGAAGAGCGGATAGCCGAAGCCGATGCTCCCGTCCGGGATGTGGCCGTGCCCGAGCGCCCAGGCCGTCGTGTAGTACCAGGACGCGTCGCCGCCGCTGTAGTAGAGGGTCGTGTTGTGCGCTGCGGCGAGCCCGACACCGAGCAGCACGCACCAGTTGGCGACGACGAGGACGCCGAACACCTGCCACGGTTTGGGCGTCGGCAGGCGGCGCACGAGCAGCTCGATGCGGCCCAGCTCCCAGCCGACCCGGCGGCTGACGGTGCGCAGGGCGGCCGAGAACCCCGCGTCGGCGCTACCGGCCGACATCCCCGTGGCCTTGTCGGCGATACCAGTCGACCGTGCGCTGGAGGCCGTCGCGCAGGGACGTCTGCGCCCGGAAGCCGAACAGCTCTTCCGCCCGCGTCGTCTCGAGCCGGCGGCGCGGCTGGCCGTTCGGCCGGTTCTCGTCCCAGACGATCTCGCCGGTGAAGCCGGTCACGTCGGCGATCGTCTCGGCAAGCTCGCGGATCGAGATCTCGACGCCGGTGCCGACGTTGACGGGATCGGCGCCGTCGTAGCGCTCTGCCGCGAGCAGGAAGGCAGTCGCGGCGTCGTCGACGTAGAGGAACTCTCGCGTCGGCGAGCCGTCGCCCCAGAGCACGACCTCGTCGGTGCCTTCGAGCATCTTCCGGATCAGCGCCGGGATCACGTGCGACGTCTCGAGGTCGAAGTTGTCGCGGGGGCCGTAGAGGTTCGCCGGGAGCAGGAAGACGGTGTTCAGGCCGTACTGGTCGCGGTAGGCCTGCCCTCCGACGAGGACGGACTTCTTCGCGACCCCGTAGGGCGCGTTGGTCTCTTCCGGGTAGCCGTTCCAGAGATCGTCCTCGCGGAACGGCGTCGGCGTGAACTTCGGATAGGCGCAGACGGTTCCCGCGACCACGACCTTGCCGACGCCGTGCAGCCGCGAGAGCTCGAGGACGTACGCGCCCATCAGGAGGTTCGCGAGCCAGTAGCGGCCGGGATTCGCCTGGTTGGCGCCGATGCCCCCGACCTCGGCCGCGAGGTGATAGACGAGCTCGGGCCGGGTTTCGGCAAAGAGGCGCTCGGCGTCGTCCCAGTGGGTCAGGTCGACGTCTGCGCGGCGCGGCACCACGACCTCGTGGCCCGCTGTCCGAAGGCGCTCGACGACGTGTGAGCCGAGAAAGCCTCCGCCGCCGGTGACGAGCACCTTCACGAATTCATCCAGTCCACCCGGCCGATCCAACGGTCGCGGTTCGCCGCGTACCACTGAATCGTCCGGAGGACTCCCTCCTCCCACGAGACCTTGGGCTCCCAGCCCGTCTCCTCGTGGAGCTTCTCGTAGCCGACGCGCAGCGCCATGACCTCGCTGGAGCCCGGCCGGTAGCGCGACTCGGACGTAACGATCTTCCGATCGCTTCGCCAGAAGCCGTTCTCCTCGCCCACGCGCAGGATCATCGAGACCCAGTCGCCCATCGAGATGTTCTCGCCCTGCCCGTAGACGTAGACCTCGCCGGGTTTCCCGTGTGCCGCGACAGTCAGATGGCCGCGCACGCCGTCGGTGCAGAAGCAGAAGTCCCGCAGCGGATCGAGATGGCCGAGCTGGATCTCGGGGCGGGAAAGCGCCTGCGTGATGATCGTGCCGGTCACGTAGCGCGGGTTCTGCCGCGGCCCGTAGTTGTTGAACATCCGCGTGACGACGCCCGGCAGCCCGTAGGCGTCGAAGTAGTTCATCGTCAGGAAGTCGGCGGCGACCTTCGCCGTCGCGTAGATCGACTTGGGGTTGATCGGCGAGCGCTCGTGCAGGATCAGCGCGCCGCTCTCGTCGAAGTCGTGGTGATGCTCGACCGAGGGGCGAACGTTCCCGTACTCCTCCGACGTCCCGGCGGTGTCGAAGACCTGGAGCTCGACGTCGTGGTCGACCACGGACTGCAGCAGGTTCAGCGTGCCGACCGTGTTCGCCATCACCGTCTCGTACGGACGGTGCCACGACTCGCCGACGTGCGCCTGCGCACCGAGATGGAAGAGATAGGGCTTGTCGGGGCGCTGCTTGAGGTCGCGCATCAGGTAGTCGATCGACGTCTTGTCGGTCAGATCGGCGAAGACGACCCGGTTCAGGCGCTCGCGCTGCCCGGCGATGTTGTTGAGCGCGCCCGACGAGGTCGCGCGGACGAAGGCGATCACCTCGGCGCCGAGGTGGACGAGCGCATCGGTGAGATGCGACCCCATGAAGCCGTCGGCGCCCGTGACGAGGCAGGTGCGGCCCTTGTAGAGCGCGCCGAAGTCGCGCTCGAGCTCCTGCAGGCCCGCCTCGGTCCAGGCGTCGTTCGCGGTGCGTACGCTTTCCATGTGGCCAAGCCTATCGCGTCGCCCGGCTTGGGCTCCCTGAGGAGCGGAGCGATCACGGCCCTCTCGCTCGCCGTCCAGACCGGGCTCGCAGCGCTCGTCGGCGTGATCGTCGCGCACAAGTTCGGCCGCAACGCGAGCACCGACGGCTTCTTCGAGGCGTACGGCGTCTTTGTCGTTCTCGGCCTCGCTGCCACGGCCTCGCGGATCACGGTGCTGCCGTCGCTGGCGCGCGCCCGCGACGAAGGCAGGCTCGCGTCCGAGCTCGCGGGCTACGCCCTCGCCGGGGCGCTCGTCGTCGTCCCCCTCGTCGCGCTGAGCGCTGTCTTCGCGCACCCGCTCGCCTCGCTGCTCACGGGCTTCGGGCCGCAGGCCGCGCGCGACACGGCGGCGGCGACGCTTCCGTGGATGATCTTCGCCGCCGCGTGCCAGCTCCTCGCCGGGTTCGCCGCGAGTGCACTGGCCGCGATCGACAACTACGGCATTGCGGCTGCCGGGTTCGCCGTCGGCAGTGTCTCGGGTCTCGCGCTGATCGTCGTGCTCGTCGACGGGCACGGCATTCAGGCCGTCGCCTGGGGTATGGCGCTGAATGGAGCGGTCGCCCTCGGTGTGCCGGTTGCCGGGCTGGCTCGCCGCGCCAGGCACGAGCGGATGCCGCGCTCGGCCGCACGGCCGGCGAGGGGTGGGCCTCACCTTCGCTTGGGCGAGCTGGCGATCGGCTGCGCCTTTCCCCTCGCGATGCAGATCGTCTATGTGATCTGCCTCCCGCTCGCCTCGCACGAGGGGGTCGGCGCCGCGACGAGCTTCAGCTACGCCTACCTCATCGGCTCGGCGGTCGTCGCCGTCACCGCCTCGTCGCTCGGCCTGGTGACGTCGGTCACCCTCAGCCGCGCGAACATCGGCCCGGAGGGCGTCTCGCGCCACATCGTGGCCTCGTCCTGGATCGCCTTTCTCGCGATCGGCGCCGTTGCGGGGATCTTCTCGTCCGCCGGCGGACGGATCGCCGGTGACGTGCTCGGCTCGGCGTATTCGGCACACGTCGGCGACACGCTCGGACAGCTCGTCGTCGTCCTCGCTCCGTGGATGGCGCTCTCCGTGGGGTACTCCGTCGCCTACCCGGTGCTGTTCGCGGCGAGCTACGGCGTCCGGCTGCGGCTGCTCTCGCTGGCGGCAGTCGGGCTCGTCGTCGTCCACCTTGGCGTCGCGCTCGCCCTCCGGGCCGCCTTCGGGCTCAACGGGCTCGGCGTGGCGCTTGCCATCACCACGGCTCTCGCACTGGTCGTGATCCTCGCCGGTCTCCACGCCGCATCCCAGACGGCGCGCGGCCTGCTCGTGGCCGCGGCGGTCGTCGCCGGGCTGACGCTCGTGGCCTTCGGGCCGGTGGAGCTCGTGCTCGGCCCCTTCCTCGCGGCCGGGGTCGGCCTCGTGCTCTACGTGGCCCTGCTCGGTCTCGTGCGGCCGGCCGGGCTCGGCCGTTCGCTCACCTATCTCAGAACGCTCTAACCCGTCTTGCGCCAGCGCAGGCCGTCACGCCGGCGCGCGATCCCGACAAGCCCGAGGCCCGCGCGGGTGCTGAAGATGCGGTGGCGGAACGCGGCGACCGCGCGCTGCGGAGGCGGCAGGTAGCGGAAGCTCATCGCGCCGCCGACGCGGGTGCCTTCCCAGTCGAACGGGAGCAGGCCGTCGCCCCGCTTGTGGACGACGGCGGTGCGGTAGGAGATCGCTGGGGCGAGCTCCCAGTGGTCGCTGGCGCCGAGCGCGTCGAGGAGGACGAGGACGGGCGGCATGTACGCGTCGTCGAGGAGCAGCTTCCCGCCGACCTTCAGGCGGGGTGCGATTGCCCACCAGTCGAGGATCGGATAGGGGAAGCCGTGTGCGCCATCGACGAGCGCGAGGTCGAGCGGGCGCTCGGGCAGCGACGGCAGCACCTCGTGCGAGGGGCCGATGTGGAACCGGACACGCGCATGCGAGATGCCGAGCGCGTCGCAGGCGGCGCGGATGCGGCCCTCTTCGGCCGGGTCAGGGGTGACGACCTCGTGGTCGGCGCCCGCGGCGGCGAAGACGATCGTGCTCGATCCTGCACCCGTCTCGAGCGTCGCCATCCCGGCCGTCACCGTCTGCTCGAGCCACGCGAGAGCAGGCCAGGCGAGGCCCCAGTACTCGTCACCCGCTCCGTGAATCCCGGGAGGGCTTCGGCGCAAGGTGTCAGTCAGCGAGCCGATGATGGCGCGAACCGTACGTCAGCCCGGTGTCAGAGCGCCGAGGCAGCGTCGCGATAGCACTGCTCGTAGCGGCGGGCAGCTGCCGCCCAGGTGAAGCCGCGGGCGTGCGCGAGCCCGCGCGCGCTCCAGGCGCCGGGGTCGGCGAGGACGTCGTCGACGGCTGCGGCGATCGCCTCGGCGGAGCTCGGGTCGAAGAGCCGTGCAGCGTCGCCGCACACTTCGGGGAGCGCGGCCGCGTTCGAGGCGGCGACGGGGCAGCCGCAGGCCATGGCTTCGAGCGGCGGCTGCCCGAAGCCCTCGTAGAGGGAGGGGAAGACGACCGCGGTCGCGCGCCGGTAGAGCGAGACGAGCGCCTCCTCGTCGACGTAGCCGAGGATCTCGACGCCGTCGGGCGCGCTCGCAGGATCGTGGCCGCCGCCCGTGAGGACGAGGCGCAGCTCCGGGTGGCGGGCGCGGATCAGCCGGAACGCCTCGAAGAGCCGGTCGTGGTTCTTGTGCGCCCAGCGCTTCGCCGGGTAGAGCAGGAACGGCTCGCGGGGCTCGTCCGTCGGCGTGAAGCGCGCGTGGTCGATGCCGTGGTGGATCGTGCGGACGCGGCTCGGGTCGAGCCCGAGGCGCGCGAGGGCGCGGTCGCGGACGAAGTCACTCGGGACGACGACGAGCGTCGCCGAGCGCGCCGAGCGGTGGTAGGCGAGCGCCCGGAAGAGCCGCTCGCCGCGCGAGAAGAGGTGAGGGAGGTCGAGATGCTGGACGTCGTGGAGCGTCACGACCGACGGCAGACGCACCGGCGGGATGCGGATCGTCAGTGGATAGTGGACGACCTGCTCCTTCGCGAGCCGCACGCAGAGCGGGCCGGGGCGCAGCGCGGCCTGCGCCATCGCCCGCAGGCGCTCCCGCAGCGTCCGCGCGGCGCGGTACTCGCGGACGACTTCGGTGGGCAGCCCCTGCCCGGCGTCGGGCGCGACGGGCGGGACGTAGACGCGGAGGTCGAGCTCGCTCGAGCGGGCGAACTCGCGGAGGAGCTCCATCGTCGACGACTCGCTACCTCCGAGCTCGCCGGGCACCAGGGTGAGAAGCGCGATCCCGACCATCGCGCGATCGTACTGTCCTCGGGACGCCCGAACCGGGCGTTGTAACCGGTGGCTTCTACACTTCGTCCATGTCCGAGGACACCAGCGACGTCGCCGCGCTCTTCGCGCAGCTCAAGCAGGAGATCCGCGCCGCGGGCCCTCGCTCCGCCACCGCGACGCCCGAGGAGGTCAGGCTCTCGATCCGCGACCAGGCCGAGCGGATGTGGGCGATCTCGGCCGACCGGCCGCTCGTCGGCAAGGCCGGCCCGGTCAAGCTCTTCCTACGCCGCTTCATGCGGTGGTACGTCGAGCCCGCCTGGGCCGACCAGCGCGCGTTCAACGACGCCGTGCTGAAGCTGATCGACGACCTCGACGAGCGGATCGCGCGGCTCGAGCGACCGTGAGGATCGCCGTCTGCCGGCCCCAGGTGCCGTTTGCCTA
>CAIYXH010000255.1 GCA_903930195.1 uncultured Actinomycetes bacterium
CGCTCGAGCTCGAGCGCGTGCTCGGCTCGGCCCCGCGCGTCGCCTCGCCCGCCTACCTCGACCGGGTCGGTGACGCAGCGCGTGACCTCGAGCGCACCCTCGGCGAGCACGCGTCGCCCTTCGCGCACGCCCTCGCCTCGTCGTCGGGAGCGGTCGAGGCGTTCGTAGGCGATGTCGCCGGGCGGTACGCGGTACCGCTCCGGTAGCGTGTCTCCCATGGAAGGTGGATCGTTCGGTTTTCCCTTCGGCGGTGACCCCGAGGATCTCCTCAAGGGTCTCCGTGAGTTCGCCGAACAGCAGGCCGAGTCGGTGCAGGAGGCCCAGCGCGAGCAGTTCGCGACGCTGACCCTGAACACCGCGGTCGAGCTCACCTCCGCCGCCCTGGCCCAGATCTCGGCGAGCGGCACGCCCGAGGAGCAGGCAATCGCCGTCCGCGAGGCGATGCGGGTGCTCTTCCCCGAGGCGGTCGCGCTCGTCAGCGCAGCCCGCCAGGGCTTCATGCGCGAGTCGTAGCGAGCGGAGCTCGCTACGGGTCAGACCTCCGGTCCGACCTGATTTTCGCCCCGACACGCGCCGCTGTCCTGCTCTGGGTCAGACCCGAGGTCTGACCCTACGAACGCGTCCGGTCCACGAAGGCGTGCACCGTCCCCGTGCGCTCGAAGCCGAGGCGCTCGAGGATCGGCGTCGACATGCGTCCTGCCTGCACCGCCAGGAGCGGCGTGCCCCGTTCGACGGCGGCATCCCACCGTGCGCGGACGACCGCGCGGTAACAGCCACGGCCGCGATGGGCAGGGTGGGTGTTGGCGCCGGCGAGGTAGGCGCCGAGCGGGGTGAAGTTCATCCCGCCGCAGCTGACTGCGTGTCCGCCGTCGTCGAAGACGGCGAAGACGAGGCTCTCGACGCCCTGGTAGTCGGCCCACGCCTCGGCGAGCCGGTTGCGGGCCTCTTCGCGCTCGGCGCCCCCGAGGCCGATCGTGTTCCAGGCGAGCTCGCGGGACGCCGCGAACTCTGCGAGCGAGGCCACAGGCCTCACCTCGAGGCCGGCCATCGCCGGCGGCTCGTCGCGGAGCACCATCGCCGCGTAGTCGGGATCGACCGGGTCGGGCCGCGCCCCGCGCTCGAGGAGACGCTCGGCGAGATCGGACGGCGTAGCCGAGTCGGAGACGAGCCAGGTGAACTCCTCGCGGCCCCGCGCGGCGAACCAGGCGCGTACCTCGTCGATCTCCGCGTCCGGGTCGTCCTCGAAGCGGAGCCGGATCGCCAGGCCGAAGATGCGGAAGGGGTTCGGGCTGTGCACGAGCACGCAGCCGCCGCGGATCTCCCGCTCCTGCCCCGGCCAGAGCGGCGTGTGTGCGAACGCGTCCTCCGCCAGGAGTGCGCCTTCGCCGAATGTGTCCCCCAACACGACTGGGGATTCTAGGACTCGTTCCGGTTTTGTGCGGTCGAGTTCGGGGCCTAGCGCTGCGCGGGCGGGACGTCTCTGAGGGACTCCGCGAACGCGGCAAGCTCGTCGCGGTCGAAACGGGTGTGGCGGCGCTCCGTCCCCGCCGGATCGTGCGCGAGCCCGGTGTTCGGCCGATGGGCTTCGGCCGGCCGGATCGGACGGGGCTGGAAGCCGCCGCCGCAGTTCGGGCAGACGTCGTGCAGCACCTCGTCCACGCACGTCGCACAGAAGGTGCACTCGTAGGTGCAGATGCGCGCCTCCGCCGAGGCGGGCGGCAGGTCGCGATCGCAGAGCTCGCAGTTCGGGCGCAGTTCGAGCACCGCCGAACCGTACTCCTACAATCGCCCGGAATGTCCGTCTTCGACCGTGCGCTCGCGAAGGCCCTGCCCGCCGTCCCAAAGCCGCTCGTACGCCGGCTCTCGACGCCGTACATCGCCGGGCCGTCGCTCGAGGACGCGGTGCGCGTCGTCGCTCGGCTGAACGCCGAAGGCAAGCTCGCGACCGTCGACGTGCTCGGCGAGGAGGTCGCGACGGCAGAGGCCGCAGGCGAGATCACGCTCGCCTACCACCAGGCCCTCGCGCGGCTCGAGAGCGAGAAGCTCGACGCGAACATCTCCGTCA
>CAIYXH010000256.1 GCA_903930195.1 uncultured Actinomycetes bacterium
CGGGCTGGTCGTCGACCTCGAGAAGCGGGCCGTCACGGTCGACGGGGAGGCGGTGAAGCTGACCCCGCACCAGTTCGAGCTGCTGCGGACGCTCGCGCTGAACGCCGGCAAGCTGATGACGCACCGCGCGCTCCTCCAGGAGGTCTGGGGTCCCGGCTACGGCGACGCGTCGAACCTGCTCCACGTGAACGTCTCCCAGCTCCGCCGCAAGCTCGAGCGCGACCGTGCGCGGCCGCGCTACCTGCTCACCGAGGCGGGAGCCGGTTACCGGCTGGTAGAGCCTCGGTAGCCCGCTGGGGACTGGCCCCGGTTTGTGGGGCCTGTCCCGACTGGGACGCGTCGAACGGCCGATCTCGTCGCGGAGAGCGGGACAGGCCGGAGGCCGGTCGCTGTCTTCAGACGATCTTCAGACCCACGGCCGAAAGCCTCAGACGGCCTTCAGCCGCGCGTTCCTACGGTGAGGTCATGTTCGATCTCGCAGCAATCGGTCTCGCGCTGGCGTGCTTCGCCTTCGTCTTTCTCATCCTCTGGGTGCTGGAGCGCGTCTGATGTCGGCCGCCGACGTCTTCGGGCTCGTGGTCTCGCTGGCGATCTTCGCCTACCTCGTCTACGCCCTCTTCCGCGGGGAGCGGTTCTAGGTGAGCGGCCAGGGCCTCTCCCAGATCCTCGTCTACTCGCTCGCGCTCGTCGTGCTCGGGTACCCGCTCGGCCTCTGGATGGCGCGGATGTACACCTCCGCACGTCCGGCCGGCCGCCTGCTCGGGGCGATCGAGAACGGCTTCTACCGGGTCGTCCGCGCCGATCCGACCCGGGAGCAGGACTGGAAGGGCTACGGCAAGACGGTGCTCGTCTTCAGCGTCCTCTTCTGGGGCGTCCTCTACGCGATCCAGCGCCTCCAGGGACACCTCTTCCTGAACCCCGATCACATGAAGGGCGTGCCGTCGCACCTGTCCCTCAACACTGCGGCGAGCTTCGTCACGAACACGAACTGGCAGTTCTACGGCGGCGAGACCACGATGTCGTACCTGACGCAGATGGCCGGCCTCGCCGTCCAGAACTTCGTCTCGGCCGCCGTCGGGATCGCCGTCGTCGCCGCGGTGATCCGCGGCATCTCGCGCCGCTCCGCGGGGACGATCGGCAACTTCTGGGTCGACCTCTACCGGACGCTCGCCTACCTGCTCGTGCCGCTCTGCCTGGTCGTCACCGCCCTGCTCATCTGGCAGGGGGTTCCGCAGACGCTCGACGGCCACGCGACGGCCACGACCCTCCAGGGCGCGCAGCAGGCGATCGCGCGCGGCCCGGTCGCCTCGCAGGAGGCGATCAAGCAGCTCGGCACGAACGGCGGCGGCTTCTACAACGCGAACTCGGCCGTCCCGTTCGAGAACCCGACCGGTCTCTCGAACGTGATCGAGATGCTGGCGATCCTCCTGATCCCGGCAGCCGAGGTCTTCATGTTCGGGAAGATGGTCTTCGCCCGTCGTCACGCCTGGGCGGTGTTCGCGGCGATGTTCGCGGTCTTCGCGATCGGCATCGCAGTGAACCTGCCCGCCGAGCAGCATGGCTCGCAGGCGCTCCGCGCCTCCGGCGTCAACATCACGCAGGGAAGCGGGCAGTCGGGCGGCAACATGTCCGACAAGGAAGTCCGCTTCGGCCAGGCGAACACGGCGATCTGGACCGTGGCGACGACCGACGCGTCGAACGGCTCCGTCAACGGCGGGCTCGACGCCGAGACGCCCGCGGGCGGAGCTGTGCCCCTCACCAACATCTTCCTCGGCGAGGTGGTCTTCGGCGGCGTCGGCTCGGGCCTCTACGGCATGTTCTTCTACATCATCCTCGCGGTCTTCGTGGCCGGGCTGATGGTCGGGCGCACCCCCGAATGGCTCGGGAAGAAGATCGAGGCGCGCGAGATCAAGATCGCCGCGCTCGGAGCCCTGTTCGTGCCGACGATGGTGCTCACGCTGACCGCGCTCTCGATCGTCACGAAGAGCGGGCTTGCGTCGATCTACAACGGCGGCGTCCACGGCTTCACCGAGACGCTCTACGCCTACGACTCCGAGTCGAACAACAACGGCAGCGCCTTCGCCGGCTTCGGCCTCACCAACTTCAGCGCCTACCTCGGAACCGTCGCGATGCTGTTCGGCCGCTTCGTCCCGATGTTCGCGGCGCTCGCGCTCGGCGGCGCCCTCGCGAAGAAGAAGACCGTGCCTGCCTCGGCAGGGACGTTCCGCACCGACGGACCGACGTTCGTCTTCCTGCTCGTCGGCGTCATCGCGCTCACCGCCGGGCTGATGATCCTGCCCGCGCTGACGCTCGGCCCGATCGTCGAGGGGCTGATGCACTGATGGGCAAGAGCGTGCTCACCTCGGCGCTCGCGATCGTCGTGATCACGGCGGTGTTCGGCTTCGGCTACCCACTCGTGATGACCGGCTTCGCCCAGGTCGCTTTCAAGAGCCAGGCAAACGGGAGCCTCGTCAAGGTCGACGGCAAGGTCGTCGGCTCAAAGCTCGCCGCCCAGGCGTTCACGAGCCCGCGGTACTTCCACGAACGCCCTTCGGCGGTCTCGTACAACGCGGCGGGCACGAGCTTCGCGAACCTTGGGCCGACGAGCCCCGACCCGGTGAAGAACGTCGCGGCCGCCGCAAAGGCGATCCTCGCCCTCGAGGGCCCGTACAACCCGGGGCTGACGATCCACGACATCCCTGTCGACGCGGTGACGACCTCGGCCTCCGGGATCGACCCGGACATCTCGCCCGCGTACGCCCGCCTGCAGGCAGCCCGCATCGCGGCCGTCCGCCACCTTCCGGTCGCGACGGTGCAACACCTGATCGCGCAGAGCACGGTCGGCCGCTCGTGGGGGTTCTTCGGGGAGCCGGGCGTCAACGTGCTCGAGCTCAACCTCGCCTTGGACAAGGAGTCGGTCTAGATGGCACGTACGTCGGCAAGCATCTTCTCCCGCGCGCTCGTGGTCGCAGCCGTGCGCGACTCGTTCCCGAAGCTCGACCCGCGCCTGCAGCTGAAGAACCCCGTGATGTTCATCGTCGAGGTCGGCAGCGTGATCACGACCGGGATCTTCGCGCTCGAAGTCGCGCGCGGCGACACCGGGTCGCTCTGGTCCGTCGCCGCCATCGCCGTCTGGCTCTGGCTCACCGTGCTGTTCGCGAACTTCGCCGAGGCGATCGCCGAAGGGCGCGGCAAGGCCCAGGCGAGTGCTCTACGCGCGACGCGGACCACCACGACGGCCCGTCGGCGTGCGGCCTCCGGCGAGCTGGAGGACGTCCCCGCCCCCGAGCTGCAGCGCGACGACGTCGTCGTCGTGGAGGCGGGCGACGTGATCCCCGCCGACGGCGAGATCGTCGAAGGCGTCGGCTCGGTGGACGAGTCGGCGATCACGGGCGAGTCCGCGCCGGTCATCCGCGAGGCGGGTGGCGACCGCTCTGCCGTGACGGGTGGCACGCGCCTGCTCTCCGACCGGCTCGTGATCCGCGTCACGCAGGAGCCGGGCAAGTCGTTCCTCGACCGGATGATCGCCCTCGTCGAGGGTGCCGAGCGGCGGAAGACGCCCAATGAGATCGCCCTCAACATCCTCCTCGCGGGCCTCACGATCACGTTCCTCGCCGCAGTCGTGACGCTGCAGCCCTACGCCGTCTACGCGGGCACGCCGCTCTCGCAGACCGTCCTGATCGCCCTGCTCGTCGCGTTGATCCCGACGACGATCGGCGCGCTCCTCTCGGCGATCGGCATCGCCGGGATGGACCGGCTCGTGCAGCGCAACGTGCTCGCGATGTCCGGCCGCGCGGTCGAGGCCTCGGGCGACGTCGACGTGCTCCTCCTCGACAAGACCGGCACGATCACGCTCGGCAACCGGCAGGCGTCCGAGTTCGTCGCCGTCGACGGCGTCCAGCCGGCGGAGCTCGCCGAGGTTGCCCAGCTCGCCTCGCTCGCCGACGAGACGCCGGAGGGCCGTTCGATCGTCGTGCTCGCCAAGGAGCAGTACGGGCTGCGCGGCCGCGAGCTCGCCGAGCACGAGGCGACGTTCATCCCGTTCTCGGCGACCACGCGGATGAGCGGGGTGGACCTCGACGGCAAGCAGTACCGCAAGGGTGCAGCGGACTCCGTCAAGCGCTGGGTCGAGGAGCAGGGCGGCTAGATCCCGGCCCGCCTCGACGCCGAAGTCGACAGGATCGCGCGCGCCGGCGGCACGCCGCTCGTGGTCGCCCAAGACAACTTCGTGCTCGGCGTCATCCACCTGAAGGACGTGGTCAAGGGTGGCATGCGCGAGCGCTTCGACGAGCTGCGGAAGATGGGTATCCGCACCGTGATGATCACCGGCGACAACCGTGTCACCGCAGCTGTGATCGCGGAGGAGGCAGGCGTCGACGACTTCCTCGCCGAGGCGACGCCGGAGGCGAAGATGGCGCTGATCAAGGAGGAGCAGGCCAAGGGCCGGATGGTCGCGATGACCGGCGACGGCACGAACGACGCACCGGCGCTCGCGCAGGCCGACGTGGGCGTCGCGATGAACACGGGTACCTCTGCGGCCAAGGAGGCCGGGAACATGGTCGACCTCGACTCGAACCCGACGAAGCTGATCGAGATCGTCGAGGTCGGCAAGCAGCTTCTGATCACGCGCGGTGCGCTGACGACGTTCTCGATCGCGAACGACGTGGCCAAGTACTTCGCGATCCTGCCGGCGATGTTCGCGTTCACCTACGCCGCGCATCCGGGCGAGCGTGGGCCGCTGAACTCGCTCAACATCATGCATCTCGGCGATCCGAAGAGCGCGATCCTCTCGGCGATCATCTTCAACGCGCTGATCATCCCGGCGCTCGTCCCGCTCGCCCTCAAGGGCGTGCGCTACCGCGCGATCGGCGCGACGGCGCTCCTGCGGCGCAACCTGCTGATCTACGGGCTCGGCGGCATGATCCTCCCGTTCGTCGGGATCAAGCTGATCGACCTCGTGGTGCATGGCGTCCTCGGCGCGTAAGGCATGCGGGGTCGCTACCGGATCCTCCTCGGGATGGCCGCGGGGGTCGGGAAGACCTACCGCATGCTCCAGGAGGGGCAGGGGGCCCGGGCCGACGGCGTCGATGTCGTTCTCGCCTACCTCGAGCCCCACGATCGCCCCGAGACGACGGCGCTCGCAGCCGGGCTCGAGTCCGTCCCGCTGCTTGCCGCGACAGGTGGGCGTCCGGAGCTCGACGTCGACGCCGTCATCGCCCGCGCGCCGGAGCTTGCGCTCGTCGACGAGCTCGCGCACACGAACGTTCCGCCGGCGCGCAACGCCAAGCGCTACGAGGACATCGACCAGATCCTCGCGGCCGGGATCTCGGTGACGTCGACCGTCAACATCCAGCACCTGGAGAGCCTGAACGACGAGGTCTTCGAGCTCACCGGCGTCCGCGTACGCGAGACGTTCCCCGACCGCATCCTCGACGAGGCCGACGAGGTCGTGCTCGTCGATCTCACGCCCGAGGCGCTGCAGGCGCGGCTCGAGGCGGGGAAGGTGTATCCGGCCGACCGGGTCGACGCAGCACTGACACGCTTCTTCCGGGTCGAGAACCTGGCCGGCCTGCGTGAGCTCGTCCTGCGCGAGCTCGCCGACGATGTCGAGGCGCGGCGGCACACGACGGTGCTCGATCCGCTGAGCCACCATGCCGTCGCCGAGCGGATCCTGGTGCTCGTCACCCCGGAAGCGCGCTCGCAGCGTGTGTTGCGCCGCGCCTACCGCTCCGGCCAGCGGCTCGGCTCGGAGATCGACGCGGTCTGGGTCCGGCGCCCCGGTGCGGAGCTCGACGAGGCGGGAGCGACGGCGCTTGCGGCGCTGCGCCGGCTGGCCAGCATTCTCGGCGCGCACTTCCTCGAGGTCGAGAGCGACGATCTCGTTGCCGCCGTCGAGCAGGTGGTGCGTGAGCGCGCCTCGACGTACGTCTTCCTCGGCACGCCGGACGAGTCGCGGCGGACCGAGATCGTGCGCGGTTCGCTCGTCTCCGCGCTCGTGCGCCGCCTGGCCGGTGTCGACATCCGGATCGTCGCGGATCGCGTGCTGCGGGAGCTCGACCCGTGATCGGGCGGCGGAAGCAGCCGGTCGCAGGCGCCGGACGAATCCTGGTGCCGTTCACCGGCGGAGCGCTCGACGAGCGCGTGCTCAAGGCAGCGATCCGGATCGCGCGGGCCGAGGAGGCGACGCTCGTCCCTGCCTATCTCCTCGTCGTTCCGCTCGAGCTGGCCCAGGATGCGCCGCTCGGCGCGCAGGTCGCCGTCGCGATGCCGCTCCTCGAGGCGGTGGAGCATGCGGCGCTGCGCGCGGGCGTCCCGGTCGATGCGCGCGTCGAGACGGGGCGCACCGCGGTGCACGCGCTCACGCGCCTCTGGGACGCAGAGGCGTTCGCCCGGATCGTGATACCCGCTGCGGGATTCTCCGCCAAGGAGCTCACCTGGATCCTCGTCCGCGCCCCCAGCGAGGCGCTGATCCTGCGACCTGCCCCAATGCCGGCGGTAGGCCGCTAACCTGGCTCGATCGGTTCGCGAACCGCCGTCGAGATGGGAGGCGTCCATGGCAGATGACCAGGCTCTGAGTGAGAGCGAGGCCCCGCAAGAAGATCTGCTCGGACTGCTCGAGGAGGCGCTCTTCGAGGTGAAGCGGGTGATCGCGGGCCAGGAGCAGATGCTCGAGCGCGTGCTCGTCTGCCTCCTCGCCGGAGGCCATCTGCTGATCGAGGGCGTCCCGGGCCTTGCGAAGACGCTGACGATCAAGTCGACGGCCTCCGTCCTCGGCGGCTCGTTCAAGCGCGTCCAGTTCACGCCCGACCTCGTCCCGAGCGACCTCGTCGGCACCCGTGTCTTCCGGCCCGACCGGGCGGCGTTCGATACCGAGCTCGGCCCCGTCTTCTGCAACTTCCTGCTCGCCGACGAGATCAACCGCGCGCCCGCCAAGGTGCAGTCGGCCCTGCTCGAGGTGATGCAGGAGCGCCAGGTCACGATCGGCCACGACACCTTCCCCGTGCCGCAGCCGTTCCTCGTGCTCGCGACCCAGAATCCGATCGAGTCCGAGGGCACCTATCCGCTGCCGGAGGCACAGGTCGACCGGTTCATGCTCAAGGTCGTCGTCGGCTACCCCGAGCGCGACGAGGAGCTCACGGTCGTCACGCGCTCGCTCCGCCCGGCGCCCGAGCTGAACAACGTGCTTTCGATCGACCAGCTCCGCGCCCTGCAGGCCAAGGTGCGCGACGTCTACGTCGACCCGGCCCTCATCTCGTGGGTCGTCGACGTTGCGACCGCGACGCGCAACCCCGTCGAGAAGGGCGTGCCGATCATCGCCCCGTACATCTCCTACGGCGCCAGCCCGCGCGGCCCGATCAGCCTGATCGCCGCGGCCCGGGCGCTGGCCCTGCTGCGACGGCGCGACTATGTCCTTCCGGAGGACGTCGCCGCATTGATCCGCGACGCGTTCCGGCACCGCATCGTCCTCTCGTACCAGGCGCTCGCGGAAGAGGTCACGGCCGACCGGATCCTGGACGAGGTGCTCGCGGCCGTCACACCGCCGCAGATCGACCTCGGCCGCCAGGCGCGCACCGCGGCGTGAAGGGGCTGGTCGCCGCCGTCGGGCGCGACCGCACGCCCGAGCGTCCCGGGCCCGGGCTCGTCTCCGGGGACAGCCTCGAGGCACTCGAGCTGGCGATCGGCCGCCGGGTCGACGGCCTGCTCGCGGGCGACTACCGCTCGGCGTTCTCGGGCGTCGGCAGCGAGCTGCACCAGGTGCGGCCCTACGGCTTCGGCGACGATGTCCGCCGGATCGACTGGAACGTCACGGCCCGCACCGGCGAGCCGCACGTGCGCGTCGAGCTGGCCGAGCGCGTGCTCGTCACGTGGCTCGTCTACGACGCCTCGGCGTCGATGAACTTCGGGACGACCGAACGACGCAAGGCGGATGTCGCCGAGGGCGTGGCGCTTGCGATCGGCTACGCGGGCAGCCGTCGCGGCAACCGGCTGGGGCTCGTCGCCTTCGGTCCCGACGCGCCGGTCTGGCGGACGCCGCGGCAGGGCCGCAGGGGGCTGCTGCTCGCCCTCGAGGCGCTGCGCACGGAGCCCGCCGGGACGGGCGGCCTCGCCGAGGCGCTCGCGCTCGTCGACGGCCTCGCCGTGCAGCGCTCGCTCGTCGTGATCGTCTCCGATTTCCGCGGCCCGGTGGACTGGCGGGGGCCGCTGCTCCGGGTCGCCGGCCGCCATCCCACCGTCGCCGTCGAGATCCGCGATCCGCGCGAGGCGCAGCTCGCCGACGTCGGCGA
>CAIYXH010000257.1 GCA_903930195.1 uncultured Actinomycetes bacterium
AGGGGATGTGCAGGAAGTAGCCGATCACGAGATCGGGGCGCAGCCGCCGGAGGGCGCGCGGAACGAGGGCGAGGTGGAAGTCGTGGATCCAGACGCGGCCGTTCGGCTCGGCGACGGCGGCGATCTGCTCGGCGAAGCGCTCATTGACCTCGACGTACGACTCCCACGCCTCCGGGGTGAAGCGGACGCGGTCGACGAAGTAGTGGAAGAGCGGCCAGAGACTGTCGTTGCAGATGCGGCTGTAGTACTCGCGCTCCTCGTCCGAGGAGAGGAACACCGGACAGAGGCCCTTCGCGCCGAGGTCGTCGCGCACCCGGTCGTGGAGCTCGTCGGGCACGACCGTCCCCGGCCACCCGACCCACTCCTTCACGTTCGGTTGGCTCGCGAGCGCCGCTACCAGCCCCCCGGCGCTGCGCTCGGATGCGATGCTGCCGTCCGCGCCGAGTGAAAGCGTCACCGGGAGCCGATTGCTTGCGATCACGAGTCCCGGGGTACGCCCGTCAGGCAACACGTTCTCCATTCAATGTCTCCATACCCCCGTCGCCATGACTCACACCCGGGAGCCGAGCCTCCGCTCGGGGTCATCGGCAACTGTGCCTACCTCGCGCTCGTCGGCGGGGGATCGGTGGAGTGGCTCTGCTGGCCGCGTCCCGACTCGAGCTTCGTCTTCGGCCCGCTGCTCGACCGCGAGCGCGGCGGGCAGTTCACGGTCGAGGGCATCGACACGCCCGACGTCACGACGAGCTACCTCGAGAACACAAACGTCCTTCGCACCGTCTTCTCCGGACCCGACGGCTCGTTCGAGCTACTCGACTTCGCGCCGCGGCTGATCCTCTTCGACCGCGCGTTCAAGCCGTCGATGCTGATCCGCATCCTGCGGCCGCTCTCGGGTGAGCCGCGCGTGCGGATCCGCTGTCGGCCCGTCTACGACTACGGCCGCATGGTCGCGCAGTCCTGGCGGGCGTCGAACCACATCGAGTACACCGGCCTGCCGGCGCCGCTGCGCCTGACGACGAACGTCCCGCTCACCTACGTCGAGGACGAGCGCGAGTTCCTGCTCGACCGCGACTGTCACCTCGCACTCACCTTCGGCGAGCCGCTCGAGGCGGGCCTCGAGGAGACGGCCGAGCGGTTCCTCGAGCGGACGATCGGCTACTGGCGCGAATGGGTGAAGCGATCCCGCGTGCCGCGCGACTACCAGGAAGAGGTGATCCGCTCCGCCCTCGTGCTCAAGCTGCACCAGTACGAGGACACGGGCGCGCTCCTCGCTGCGCCGACGACGAGCCTGCCGGAGTTCCCGGGCTCCGGCCGCACCTGGGACTACCGCTACTGCTGGCTGCGCGACGCCTACTTCAGCCTCAACGCCTTCGAACGGCTCGGCCACTCGGGCGAGATGGAGCGCTTCCTCGTCTACCTCCGCAACGTGGCCGAGAAACGCAGCGGCGAGCTGCAGCCGGTCTACACGATCGCCGGCGGCTCCCGGGCCGAGGAGGTCGTGATCGACACGCTCTCCGGCTACAAGGGCAACGGGCCGGTGCGCGTGGGGAACCAGGCGTTCGAGCACCTCCAGAACGACGTCTACGGGGAGATGATTCTCGCGGTCAGCCGGCTCGTGCTCGACGCGCGGTTCCTCGGCTCGATCGGGACACCGCAGACCGTCGAGCTCGTGGGCGACCTCCTCGATCAGATCGAGGCGCGGCTCGAGGAGCCCGACGCGGGGCCGTGGGAGCTGCGGGGCGAGCGGAAGCTGCACTCCTTCACGCTGCTGATGCACTGGGCCGGCGCGCGCCGTGCGGCCGAGATCGGCGAGCGCCTCGGCAACGACGAGCTCCAGCAGCGCGCGAGCGAGCTCGCCGACCGGGCGCGCGAGGTGATCGACACGCGGTGCTGGAATCCGCAGATCGGTGCGATCACGCAGGCTGCAGGTGAGGACGGACTCGACGCGTCGCTGCTCCTCGCGATCCACTTCGGCTACTTCGAGGACGGCGACGAGCGCGCGCGCGGCCATGTCGAGGCGATCCGCTCCCAGCTGACGGTGGCCGACGGAGGGCTCCTTCGCCGCTACTCGGTGCCCGACGACTTCGGCGTGCAGGAGGCCGTGTTCACCGTCTGCTCGTTCTGGCTCGTCGAGGCGCTCGACGCCGTCGGCCTGCACGACGAGGCGGTCGCGCTCTTCGAGCGGCTCCTCTCGCTCGACAACGGCCTCGGCCTCTACAGCGAGGACATCCTGCCCGGCACGTTCGAGCAGAGCGGCAACTTCCCGCAGACGTACAGCCACGTCGGCCTCGTCAACGCCGCGTTCCGGTTGTCCCGTTCCTGGGACTGACGTCTTTCCGCAGGGACAGGACGTCGGACCTGTCCCGGTTGAGCGTGACGAACGCGGCCGGTCGATCACCGGAAACGCCCGCGTTTCATACCGAACGGTGTCCCTCGGCCTCTATCTTTGACGGCATGGGTCGGATCCGCCACGTGCGCATCTCCCGCCGCCGCGGCCTCGCTGCCGGCGTGCTCCTGCTCGTCTTGGCGGCAGCGCTCGTCGCGGCCCGCGTCGCCTTCGCCGACTCCTGGGCGATCCAGAACTCGACGACGACGAACGACCTCTACGGCATGTCGTGCGTCACCGACACGAACTGCTGGGCGGTCGGCGAGAGCGGCAAGCTGCTCGAGACGACCGACGGCTCGACGTGGGTCGCGAAGACCTCCTCGACGAGCCAGCTTCTCTACGGCGACCTCTGCCTCGACTCGACGCATTGCTGGGCGGTCGGGACGAGCGGCGCGCTCATCGCGACGACGAACGGCTCGAGTTGGTCGTCGAAGAGCTCGGGGACGACGAATGACCTCTACGGCCTCGACTGCACGAGCTCGACGAACTGCTGGGTCACCGGAGAGGCAGGGACGATCCGGAAGACCACCAACGGGTCGAGCTTCAGCTCCGAGACATCGGGTACGTCGAGCATCCTCTATTCGATCAGCTGCCCGAGCACGACGATCTGCGTGACGAGCGGTGCGTCCGGTGCGATCCGCACGTCGTCCAACGGTGGGTCGAGCTGGACGGGGCGGACGTCGAACACGACCCAGACGCTGTACGGCGTCACCTGCCCGAGCACGACCGTCTGTTACGCCTCCGGGACCGGAGGCACGATCTTGAAGAGCCTGAACAGCGGCTCGAGCTGGTCGGCGATGACGTCGAACACCACGTACGACCTGCTCGGGATCTCTTGCGTCGACACGAGCACCTGCTGGGCGAGCGGCGTCAACGGAACCGTGATGGCGACGACCGACGGCTCGACGTGGACGCAGGAGACCTCCGGGACGACGCAGACCCTTGCCCGCTCGAGCTTCCCGGACACCTCCGGTGGCTTCATCGCCGGCTTCGGCGGCACGATCCTCTCGCTCGTCCCGTGCGGCGGCGGCTCGCTGACGCTGACGGCGCCCTCGTCGATCTCCTGGTCGGTCGCGCTGAACGGCGCCGATCAGACCGCGTCGGCCTCGCTCGCGCTGACCATGCTCGACCAGACGACCGCGAACGCGGGGTGGAACATCACCGGCACCTCGACGACCTTCAAGAACGCCGCGGCGAAGGTGCTCGCGACCACCGCGACGACCCTCACCACCGTCTCGGATACACCGGGGACAGGCGCCTGCGACGAGGCGCCGACGAACACGATCGCGACGCCCATCGTCCTGCCTGCCGGGACGACTGCGCCTACCGCGGTCAAGCTCTACAACGCCGCGAGCGGTACCGGCGGCGGCTCGAACACGGTCAACATGAGCTTCACCGTCTCGGCGCCCGCGAACATCTACACCGGCACCTACTCGTCCACCTGGACGATCGGTGTCGTCAGCGGCCCGTAGGGGCCTTCGGCGAAGTCCAGCGCCGCCGCTGGGCCGCGCTGGATCGGCGCGATCCAGCGTCCCCAGTCGCCCCGATAGCTTCGGCTATCGAGGCTCCCTGCGTCCTCGTCTCGCATCCGCCCAGCGCACCCCGTCAACGCGGGGATTTCCTAGCTCCTAACGCCCCAAGGGATCGTGCAGGCCCGTGGCGATCGCGTAGCGCACGAGCTCGGCCCGGCTCGACAGTCCGAGCTTCTTCATGATCCGCGCCCGGTGCGTCTCTGCCGTGCGCACCGAGATGAAGAGCTGCGTCGCGATCTCCTGGTTCGTGTAGCCGAGGGCGAGGAGGCGGAGCACCTCACGCTCGCGCTTCGAGAGCGGGTTCGGATGCTCGCGCCGGCCGGCATCGCCCTCGTCGTGCACGAGCCGGGCGCCGAGCTCCGGGTGGACGTAGCGGCCGCCCTCGGCGACCTCACGGATCGCACCGACCACCTCGTTCGCGGCAGCCTCCTTGAGCAGGTAGCCGCGTGCGCCGGCGGCGAAGGCGTCGCGGACATAGCGCGGGCCGTCCTCCATCGAGAGGACGAGAACGTTGAGCTCCGGCTGCTCCTCGAGCAGGCGGGGGAGCACGGAGAGACCGCTGGCCTCCGGCATCACGAGGTCGAGCAGCACGAGGTCGGGTCGCAGCGCGCGCGCCTCGGCGAACGCGCTCTCGGCATCCCCGGCCTCGCCCACGACCTCGAGGTCGTCCTGTCCCTCGATCAGGAGCCGCAGGCCGGTGCGTACGACCGCGTGGTCGTCGACGATCAGGACGCGGGTGCTCACAGGGGCACCTCCGCGACGAC
>CAIYXH010000258.1 GCA_903930195.1 uncultured Actinomycetes bacterium
CGACGGACGGTGCGCAGAGCTTCTCCCCGGTGCTGACGAAGCTCGGGATCCCGCCGTGGGCGATCGCGCTGACGAACGACTCGACCTTCCTCGGCGGCGACATGGACACCGGCTCGTACACGGGCGTGTCGGCGAAGGCCTGGCAGTCGACGGGGCTCACCGACACGAAGGGCACGCACATGGTGATGGAGTACGCCGTCAAGCCGAGCGACGCGTCCACGGTGCTGATGTCGAGCTACGGCGTCGAGCTCTCGACCGACGGCGGCAAGAGCTGGAAGCCCTCGCTGAACTCCACCGTGATGTTCGGGCCCGTGGCGTACGCGCCGAGCGACGACAAGGTCGCCTATGCGGTCGGCTTCGACCGCTCGCTCTGGCGGAGCGACGACGGCGGCATCACCTGGACCGACGTCGCGAAGTAGCCGGCCGGCTCGCTAGACGCTGACGAGCTTCCAGCGACCGGCGCCTGCCAGCGTCACGGTCGTCGTGCGCTTGCCGACGAACGCCTTGCCGGAGAGCGTCACCGTGTGGCCGGCGAGCCGCAGCGCGAGGCCGTGGGCCTTCGAGCTGTCGACCACGCTGACGGAGTAGCGGCCCGCCTGGAGCACGCCCGCCGTCTTGCCGGCGAGCTTCAGCACCGGTGCTCCGGACGCTCCGAGCGAGGCCGTCAGCCGCTTGACCGCGGGGGTCGAGCCGTTCGACTGGCCGGTGCCCGACGACGTGCTGACACTGCCGCCGCCCACTGTTGTCGGCGCCGCTGCGCCCGAGGTGTGGAACGAGCCGTACATGAAGTCCGAGTGCGGATCGCACTGGTAGGTGTAGGTGCTGCCCGCCTGGAACGTCACCGACCAGGTCGGGGTCGAGAGCCCGTTCACGTCGGTCTCCATGTCGACGCCCGGCCCCATCAGGTGGAAGTTGTGGATGTCGGCGTCGTCGATGACGTCCACGGTGTACGTCCCGGGCGGGATCGTCCCCTGGACCGCAGTGCCGTCGTCGAAGGTGATGCCGATCGAGTTGTCCTCGTGCACGTAGGCATGAAGGGTCTGCGAGACGGCTGAGGTCGCGGCGTCGGTGGGAGCACCGGTTGCGGCGACGAGAACGGTGGCCGCGAGGGCGACAGCGACGAGGCGTGTGAGTGGCATCGGCATCTCCCTGTCTACGGGCGGTGGCGGCACTCCGGTTTCGTCCGCCCGCGACGTATCGTGCCGTGGGTGGAGCTTCGCCTGCCCGCACGCGGCCGCACGGTCCCTGCCCCGATCCTGCTCGCGGGTGCGGCGCTGTCCGTGCAGGGAGGCGCCGCCGTGGCGAAGTCGCTCTTCCCGACTCTCGGCCCGCCGGGTGTCGTCCTGCTGCGGCTCGCGTTCGGCTCGCTCTCGCTCTGGGTGATCGGCCGTCCCCGCCTGAACGAGCGCTCCGCCTCCGACCTCGGCCTCGTCGCCGCGCTCGGCGTGACCCTCGTCAGCATGAACCTGCTCTTCTACGAGTCGCTCGAGCGGCTCCCGCTCGGGATCGCGGTCACCGTCGAGTTCGTCGGGCCGCTCGTCGTCGCGGTGGTCGCGTCCCGGCGGCTGCTCGACGGGGTCTGGATCGCGGTCGCGGGCGGTGGCATCGCCTTGCTCGCCGACGGTGGCGGAAAGGCCATCCACGCCTCCGGCATCGTGCTCGCCCTCGCTGCCGGCGGCTGTTGGGCGCTCTACATCGTGCTCGGGACCCGGGTCGGCCGGATCTTCCCGGGCAGCACGGGCCTCGCGCCCGCGATGGCCATCGGCGCCGTGGTGGCGCTGCCCTGGGGCCTGATCAGCGCCGGCGACCATCTGCGCGACCCGCAGCTCGTCGGCGCAGGCGTCGGCGTCGGGCTCCTCTGCTCGGCGCTGCCCTGGTCGCTCGAGCTCGAGGCGATGCGCCGGCTGCCGACCCATGTCTTCGGCGTGCTGATGAGCCTCGAGCCTGCCGTCGCGGCGCTCTCCGGGTTCGTCTTCCTCGGCGAGCATCTGCGGCTGCGTGCCTGGCTCGCGCTTGGCCTGGTGGTCGTCGCGAGCGCCGGCGCGTCTCGTCGGCACGGCCCAGATGTACCGCTTGACGCCTGATCCGACCCTAGGAGACCTCGGGAACCACAGCGTGGCCGCTCCCGCACGCTGGATCGGCGCGATACAGCGTCCTTAGTCGAGGATCTCGTACGAGCGCAGCGTCGCTAGGCGGCCCTCTTCATCGGCCGGAAGCGGTGCTGCGAGATGCGAGGTGTCGCTCACGGCGTCCTTCTGCCCCAGGTACCCGACAGGCTCGAGACGAGAGTGCGTGCGGCCGTCCGGCGCCGGCAGTGCGCCGAACGGCCCGCGTCGCGATGAGGCTTACTGCTCGGCGTTCTTGGGACGCCGACCGCGGCGGGCCTGCTGCTTCCCGGCCGAGGCAATCTGCGTGACGATCGGGTCGTCAACGTGCGCATCGGCTACGACAATGCCACGACGGCCGTCGCCGTACCGCACGGTGATCGTCGCGCTCTGCTTCTCGTCGGCGATCTCCTTGCTGGAGAAGTCACTGACGAAGATCGTCTTGCGGGCCATTCTGTTCCTTTCCTTCGGGGTGAGGTACTGAGGCGAATAGCTGCCTCGAACGCAGACGTCAATGCTCTACGTGCACGGGGCATGAGACCACTATCGCAAAAATGTCGGACTTTCAAACCAAGGAACAGTGCGGGTTCCTACGCATCTGTCCGAGTGCTGCACGACACTTCACCCTATGACGCCCGAGCGGTTGGTCGAGTTTCGATCGCGCACGATCCTCCGAATTCTCACGATCGCGATCGCCGTGGCGATCACTCTCGAGGTCGTCTGGATCGCCCGACATGTGATCGCGTGGATCGTGATCTCGCTCTTCCTGGCACTCGCGCTCGACCCGCTCGTCTCGCTGATCGAGCGCCGTACGTGGCTCGCGCGCGGGCCCGCGATCGGCGTCGCGTACCTCATCCTCATCGCCGTGATCGCGGCCGTCGGCTGGTCGTTCGTGCCGAAGCTGATCTCCGAGGTGAACGGGTTCGTCGACGCCCTACCGAATTACGTCCATGAGCTCACCCACGGACGCGGGCGCCTCGGCTTCCTGGAGACCAAATACCACGTGGTCGAGAAGGTGCGCCAACAGGTTCAGAACGGCGGCGCCAGCAAGGTGCTCGGTCTTTCGGGCACGGCGGTGGCGTTGACGAAGAGCGTGATCACCGTGATCGCGGCGACGGTGACGATCGTCTTCCTGACCTTCTTCATGCTCCTCGAGGGGGGCGCCTGGGTCGAGCGGTTCTACTCCCTGCTGCCCGAGGCGTCTCTGCCGCGCTGGCGCAAGGTCGGTGACGACATCTATCGGACGGTCGGGGGCTACGTCACGGGAAATCTGTTGATCAGCCTGATCGCCGGGGTCGCGATCGCGGTTGTGCTTCTGATCGCGGGTGTGCCGTTTGCCGTTGCGCTCGGGCTGCTCGTCGCGGTGCTGGATCTGATCCCGCTCGCGGGCGCAACGGTTGCCGGAGTCATCGTCGCCGTGGTTGCCTTCAGCCACTCGATCCCGGCCGGCATCGTCACTGTCGTCTTCTTCGTCGTCTATCAGCAGGTCGAGAACCACGTGCTGCAGCCGGTGATCTACGGCCGCACGGTGCAGCTCTCGCCGCTCGTGGTGCTGATCTCCGTGCTCGTCGGCGCCGAGCTCGCCGGGATCCTCGGCGCCCTCGCCGCGATCCCGGTGGCGGGAACGATCCAGGTGCTCGTCCGCGACGTGCTCGACCACCGCCGGCGTGTGATCGTGCCTGCAGCCGCCGTCGACTAGCGGCTAGCCCGTGACGGTGAAGCTCGCGTGCGCGGTACCCGCGGCGAGCGTCCAGCGACCTGCGGTGAGCGCGATCGCCTCGGTGTGGGTGCCCCGGAACGACGCGGTTGAGGTGAGCACCGGTGCGTGCGTCCCATGGCGGAGCGTCAGGCCGAGCGTGCCGCTCGAGTCGCGCACGACAAGGGTGTAGCGGCCCGGCCTCAGCTTTGCAGGCCGCTTCCCCGCGAACGACACCGTCAACGCCCCCTTCACGCCGAGCGTGGCCTGGAGGCGTCCACGGAACGGCGGCAGCTCCGAGCCCACGATGTCGCTCGAGCTCAGGCCGCCGCCCGAGGTCGTCACGGGCCCGCCGCTGGTCGCCGACCCCGTGAGGACGGTGCCCGAGGTCACGAAGGTGTGGACGACGGGAGGCGAGACATTGTCGAGGCGCCAGGTGTAGGTCGCGCTCGGCGCGAAGCTCGCGGTGTAGGTCGCGGCGTCGTTCTCGCCTCCGTTCATGTCCGTCTGGACGGCGACGCCCGGGCCGCGGAGGTCGAAGATCGGCAGGATCACGCAGCTGCCGGGCCCGGAGGCCGAGATGGCGTACGCCCCGGCGGGAATCACCGTCGGCGATCCGGCCGTCGTCCCCACGGGCGTCCCGTCGGGCAGCGTGACCGTCACGGCGCCCGTCGCCGAGAACGTGACGTCGAGCACCGGGGCAGGCGCGTCCGTGCGGCTCTGCGCGACCGGCGCTGCGAGTAGGGCCGTGACGAGCGCGGCGGTGAGGCCGAGACGTGTCACGCCAGCGGGACGGCCACGGGAGACGTCGAGCCGACGGTGGCGGCGTAGCCGGCGGCGAGACGTGCGACGGCCGTCTCGAGCTCGGCGGGCGTCGCGGAGGCGAACGAGAGCCGCAGGCGGCTCGAGATCGAGCCGACTCGCGTCCCGTCGACGGCGGCGACGCCGGGCGCGTTCCGGAGCACGGCCCGGCCGTCGGTGCCGGCAGGGAGCTCGAGCCAGAGGAAGAGCCCGCCGGCAGGCGTGACGTACTGCGCCTCGGGGAGGTGGCGGGCGAGGGCAGCGATGAGCGCGTCGCGCCGCATGCGCAGACCGTCGCGGAGCCGCTCGAGGTGCGGCTCGAAGCGGTCGCGGCGCAAAAGCTCGACGACGGTCGCCTGCGCGAGCGCACTCGGCACGGTGTCGGTCTCGAGCGCCGCCTGGAGGAGGGGGGCAGCGAGCTCGTCGGGGGCGATCAGCCAGCCGACGCGCACGCCGCTGCCGAGCGTGGCTGCGAACGACGAGGCGTAGAGCGACGTGCCGCCGGAGAGGTCGAAGAGCGCGGGCAGGCGTTCGCCCTCGAAGCGTGTGAGCCCGTACGGGTCGAGCTCGAGGAGCCGGGTCGGATCGGGCTGGATCCGCTGCTCGTGCCGGATCAGCTCGACGAGCCGCCGGCGCCGCTCGAGCGTCGTCGTCGCCCCTGTCGGATTGGAGAAGGTTGGTGTCGTGAGGCAGAGCGCCGGCCGCGTGTGCTGGTTGAGCGTGTGATGGACGTCGTCGACGTCGAGGCCGTCGGCGTCGGTCTGGGCCGCAAGCAGCGACGCTCCGGTAGCGAGCAGCGTGGCCTGCGCCCGGTCGTTTGCCGGGTATTCGACGAGGACCGTGCGCCTGCGGCCGACGACGCGGGCGACGAGGTCGAGCGCGTGCAGCGTCCCCTGCGTGAGGACGACGCGGCCGGGCTCGACGCGGAACCAGGCGCCGATCAGCTCGCGGAGCGGGCGGTATCCCGCCGGGTCGGGCCGGTCGAAGAGCGCAGCCCCGTGGGCGCCGATCGCCGTCGCCGCGCAATCGGCGAGCTCGTCGAGCGGCAGCAGGTCCGAGCCGACGGCGTCGCCGGCGAGCGAGATCGTCTCCACGGGAGCGGTCATGGCGAGCGGAAGTGGGGGGGGGGGGGGCG
>CAIYXH010000259.1 GCA_903930195.1 uncultured Actinomycetes bacterium
CCACGATTGTGCCCCCTGTGCAGGCCTTTTTTCGCGCCGGCTCCGCTTTGCCACGGAGCTGAAACGACCTTGTAACGCCGTCAGGCGTTCTTCACCAGGATGTTTCCAACCCGGTGCGCGGCCGTCTCACAGGCGTCCATCGCATCCTCGAGCGCCTCGTAGATGTCCTTCCAGCGGATCACGATGGTCGGGTCGATCCGGTCGTCCTTGAACAGCCCCGCCCGGGCGGCGCGTGCGACCTCGTCGGCCTGGTCCTCGATCGCCTTGATCGCGATGATCTCCTCGGCGGAGCCGCGCAGGCCCTTCAACCGGTTGAGCAGCCGCGCGAGCTCCTCCGTCGCGCGCACGATGAGGGCGCACAGCTCGAACGACTGCTTCGTCGGCTGCTCGACCCCGTAGAGGCCGAGCAACTCGGAGGCGTTCTCGAGCTTGTCGGGGATCTCGTCGACCGCAAACGCAAGCGCGACGATGTCGTCGCGGTCGTACGGCGTGACGAACTGCGCATCGATCGTGCGGAGGATCCCGGCGACCAGAGCATCGCCCTCGTGCTCGAGCTCCTCGATCCGCTCCTGCGGGACGCTCGAGGCCGGGTACTCGCGAAAGCGCCGCTCGACCGCCCGCGCCGTCTCGAGCGCGTTCTGCCCCGCGGCCGCGATCAGGTCGTACATCTCGCCGCTCCCGGTGCCAAGGCCGAACCGCATCAGAAGAGCCCCTGCACGGGCCAGTAGACCGCGGCCGCGACGAGCGCGGACGCCGGCATCGTCAGCAGCCAGGCGATGACGATGTTCCCGGCGACGCCCCAGCGTACGGCGGAGAGACGCTTCGTCGCCCCCGTGCCCAGCACCGCGCCTGACATGACATGGGTCGTCGAGAGCGGATAGCCGTACTTCGTCGAGGCGTAGATGACCGCCCCGGCCGTGGCCTGCGCCGCGAAGCCGCCCGGAGGCTCGATCTGGTAGATCCGCTGTCCGAGGGTGCGCATGATCCGCCAGCCGCCGCTGTAGGTGCCTGCTGCGATCGCGACGCCAGAGGCGACCTTGACCCAGGTCGGGATGTAGAAGGTGTCGATCCGGCCCTCGGAGAAGAGCGCGAGCGCGATCACACCCATCGTCTTCTGGGCGTCGTTGGCGCCGTGCGTGAAGCCGACCCAGGCGCCGGTGAAGATCTGGCCCAGACGGAACGATCGGTTCGCGAGACCGGGTGTCATCCAGCGGAAGATCCAGTAGATCGCGATCAGGAGCGCGAACGCCGCCGCGAAGGCGATCGTCGGCGCCCAGAGCGCCGGGATCACGACCTTGTGCACGATCCCGTGCCACTCGACCCCGCTCGTGCCCGACGCCGAGAGCGCGGCGCCCACGAGACCACCGATCAACGCGTGGGACGAGGACGACGGCAGGCCGAGCCACCAGGTGAGGAGATTCCAGACGATCGCCCCGAGCACCGCGGCGAGCACGGTCTTCTCCGTGGCGAGGCCGGTGTCGATGATCCCCTTTCCCACCGTCTTCGCCACGGCCGTGGTGACGAACGCGCCGCCGAGGTTCGCGATCGCCGCGATCCCGACGGCCAGACGCGGCGAGACCGCACGGGTCGAGACGGAGGTGGCGACGGCGTTCGCCGTGTCGTGGAAGCCGTTCGTGAAATCGAAGACGAGCGCGATCGCGATCGTGAAGACGAGCAGCGTCACCGGTTCTTCACGAGGATCGCCTCGAGGACGTCCGCCGCGTTCTCACACGCGTTGGTCGCCTCCTCGAGCTGCTGGTGAATGTCCTTCCACCGGATGATCGTGAGCGGATCCTGGCCCGAGCGAAAGAGATCGGCAACGGCTTCACGTGAGAGCCGGTCGCCCTCGTCCTCGAGCTCGCGCAACGCGAACAGGTGCCGCTGAGCGTCGCCGAAGCCGTCGAGGAGCGCCACGGCCTGGCAGAGGTGCCCGGCCGCGCGAAAGATGACGTCGGCCTGCTCGCGCGCGCGGGCCGGGACGTCGCGCACCTCGTAGGCGTCGATGTTGTCGGCCGCCTCGACGACGAAGTCGCAGATGTCGTCGATCACGCTGGCGAGCCGATAGATGTCGTCGCGGTCGATCGGCGTGACGAACGTGCGGTTGAGGAGGTTGATCACCTCGTGGGTGAGCCGGTCGCCCTCGTTTTCGGCCTCGCGGATGTCGCGCAGCCGCTCCCGGCTCTCCGGCCACGCCTCGAGCAGCTCGACCAGCAGGCCCGAGATTCCGCGCGCGTTCGCAGCCGCCTGGTTCAGGAGGTCGAAGAACTCGTGCTTCTGTGGCTTGAGTCGGAAGCGGACCATCCTGCGCCTCCGGCTTTTACCAGATCGTCACACCTATGACAGTGCGAAGTAGAGCGTCGTCGCGATGCCTGCGACCAGGCAGTAGATCGCGAACGGGAGCAGCGTCTGCCGCTCGAAGTACCGCATCAGGAAGCGCACGGCGAGATAGGCGGTCAGCGCTGAGCAGAGCGAGGCGACAAGCGCCGGACCGCGCACGCCGTTCCCGTCGGAGCCGAAGAGGCTCGGCAGCTTGAGCAGGGCGGCAGCGCCGATGATCGGTGTCGCGAGCAGGAAGGCGAAGCGGGCCGCGTCGCGGTTCGACAGTCCGACGAGCAGTCCGCCGCCCATCGAGGCGCCCGAGCGCGAGAACCCGGGAATCAGTGAAAGGGCCTGAGCGGTGCCGATGAAGAATGCGTTGCGGAAGCTCACCCGGTGCGCGATCCGGACGTCGTCGTCGGCCTCGACCTGCGGCGCTCGGCGGCGCAGACGCTCCGCCCCGAGCAGCAAGACGCCGTTCAGGATCAAGAACGCCGCTGCGAACGACCCCGACGCGAAGGCGCTCCGCAGGGCGTCCTGGAGCAGCAGCCCGAGGATGCCGGCCGGGATCGTTCCGACGACGAGGAGCCAGCCGAGCTTCGCGTCGGCGTCATCGGGTGCGATCCCGCGATCGCGCAGCGAGCGACCGAGCCCGCGGATGATCCGCACCCAGTCGCGCCAGAAGAAGCCGAGCAGCACAAGCGCCGTCGCAAGATGCGTCGCGACGAGGAAGGTGATGAAGTAGTTGTCGCTCTGGTGGATGTCCCAGCCGAGGAGCTGCGGGACGATCACGCTGTGCCCGAGGCTCGAGATCGGGAAGAGCTCCGAGACCCCCTGCAGCAGCCCGAGGATGACGGCGCGCGGATACGAGATCAGGACTGCCGCCAGCACGAGCGAGAGTCTAAGGGCAACGGCCTCCTTCTTAGGGACTGACCTCGGGTCTGTCCCGACCGAGCCCGGCGGCGCGCACCGCTTCAGTCGGGCCAGGCCCCGGCTGCGCCGGCGCCAGGCCCTAAAGCGAGAAGTACGGTTACCAAATCGACACCCCTCGTCAACCACGGTTCGGGGATCATCTGAAGCCCGTGGCGACGACCAACAGGCCTGCCGCCGAGCTC
>CAIYXH010000260.1 GCA_903930195.1 uncultured Actinomycetes bacterium
AGGCTGGCGATGACGTCGGGACTGATCAGGTGCGAGAGCGGGTTGTAGCCGAGGAACGACGCGAAGAGCGTCGACACCGGCGCCAGCGTGGAGACGCGCCGGGCGACGTCGCTCGGCACGCCGATGGCGGCCAGTCCGTGCGAGAGCGACGACGGCAGCGAGGCGGAGAGCCCGACGATCATCAGCGTGAAGAAGACGCCGATCGAGAGGACGCTCGCCGAGCTGACGAACGTCGCGAGCATCCCGGCGCCGGCACCGCGCTGCTCCGGCGGAAGGCTGTTCATCACCCCGGCGCTGTTCGGCGAGGTGAAGAGTCCCATCCCGACGCCGTTCATCAGCAGCACGATTGCGAACCACGGGTACGAGAAGTTCACGGGCAGCACGATCAGGAGCAGGAAGCTCGTCGCGGCGATCAGCATCCCGCCGGTGGCGAAGGGCCTGGCCCCGAACCGGTCCGACAGGTAGCCCGACGCCGGGCCGGCCAGGAGCAGCCCGCCGATCAGCGGCAGCATGTAGATGCCGGCCCAGAGCGGCGTCTGCGAGAAGTCGTAGCCGTGCTGGGGCAGCCAGATCCCCTGCAGCCAGATGATCAGGATGAACTGGAGGCCGCCGCGGCCCATCGCGGCGAGGAGCCCGGCGAGGTTGCCGGCGCTGAAGGCGCGGATCTTGAACAGCTCGAGGTGGAACATCGGCTCGGCGATCCGCGTCTCGATCACGCAGAAGATCGCGAGCAGCACGAGCCCGCCGATCATCGAGCCGAGCACCCACGGATCCGTCCAGCCCATCGTGTGACCGCCGTAGGGCTGGATGCCGTAGGTGATCCCGACCATGACGAGGATCAGCCCGATCGCGAAGGTCCCGTTGCCCCACCAGTCGATCGACGCGGCTCGGCGCGTGCCGAGCTCGCGGAGCGAGTGGTACGACCAGAACGTCGCGAAGACGCCGACAGGCACCGAGACCAGGAAGACGAGCCGCCAGGCGACCGGGGCGAGGATGCCGCCGAGCACGAGCCCGAGGAACGAGCCGGCAACCATGGCGATGCTGTTGAACCCGAGCGCGAGCCCGCGTTGGTGGGTGGGGAAGGCGTCGGTGAGGATCGCGCTCGAGTTCGCGAAGACGAGCGCCCCGCCGACGCCCTGCCCGACGCGCATCACGATCAGCCAGATCGCACCGGCGCTGCCGTGCATCCAGGTGACCGAGAGCAGGATCGAGAAGACGGTGAAGACGGCGAAGCCGAGGTTGAACATGCGCACGCGGCCGTAGATGTCACCGAGCCGGCCCAGGCTGACGAGCAGCACGGCCATCACGATCAGGAAGCCCAGGATCAGCCAGAGGAGGTAGCTCGTGTTTCCCGGCTGGAGGGGGTCGACGTGGATGCCGCGGAAGATGTCCGGCAGCGCGATCAGCAGGATCGACGAGTTGATCATCGCCACGAGCATCCCGAGGGTCGTGTTCGAGAGCGCGATCCACTTGTAGTCGATGTTCTTCAGCATGACTTCTACCTTACGTGAACGTCAGGTTGTGGCGGAGTCGCAACAGTGAGGGGGCTGTCTCTCGGGCGTGGTGGAGCTGTAGGAGTCAGGGACTGTCCCCCGGCTTCGCCGAGGACAGTCCCGAAACAGATACTGAGATTGACTCTCACTATCTGATAGCCTCGCGGCCATGACCCGCAGACTGCTTCTCCCATTCGCCGCCGCACTCGTCTTCGCGGGCTCCGCCCGGGCCGCGCCGGTCCAGGTCGTCGCCGCGGAGAACATGTGGGGCAGCATTGCCACCCAGCTCGCGGGCGACCGCGCGCAGGTGACGAGCATCATCACGAGCCCGGCCACCGACCCTCACGCCTACGAGCCCCGTCCTTCGGATGCCCGTCTCGCCGCCGGTGCGCAACTCGCGATCGTCAACGGGATCGGCTACGACACGTGGGCCTCGAAGCTCCTCGATGCGAGCCCGAGCTCGGGCCGGATCGTCCTCGACGTCGGCGACCTGCTCGGCCTCTCCGACGGCGACAACCCGCACCAGTGGTACGACCCGACGAGCGTTCGGCGCGTCGTCGCGGCGATCACCGCGGACCTGACGCAGCTCGACCCGGCCGACGCCGCCTACTTCCGCAGCCGCAGGACGCAGTTCCTGAACCACGACCTCGCGACCTACGACCAGCTCCGTGCCGAGATCCGGCGGCGGTTCGCGGGCGTGCCGGTCGGGTACAGCGAGAGCATCTTCGCGCCGCTCGGGCAATCGCTCGGCCTCGACCTGGCGACCCCGGCGAGCTTCGCCAAGGCGATCGCCGAAGGCACCGACGTCTCGGCAGGCGACGAGGCGGCCGTCGAGGCTCAGGCCCGGAAGCGGAAGATCGCCGTCTGGGTCTACAACAGCCAGAATGCGACCCCGGACGTGGCGACGATCAACGCGATCGCCCGCGCGCACCGGATCCCCATCGTGACGGTCACCGAGACGCTCTCGCCCGCAACCGTGACCTTCGAGTCGTGGCAGGTGGCGCAGCTGCGCCGGCTGATCGCCGCGCTCCACCAGGCGACCGGCCGGTGACCGAGACGGGGCCCGCCCTCGCGCTCGCGGGTGCCGAGGCTCGCCGGCGCACGGCGGTTTGGTCGGGCGGCGATCTCCGGATCGAGCGCGGGGAGCTCGTCGCAGTACTCGGCCCGAACGGCGCCGGCAAGTCGACGCTCCTCCAGGTCTTCCTCGGCCTGTTGCCGCTCGCGGCCGGAACCGCCCGCGTGTTCGGCGAGGCTCCGCGCGTCGGGAACCAGGCCATCGGCTACCTGCCGCAGCGTCACGCGTTCGACGCGTCGACGCGGATCCGCGGCGTCGATCTCGTCCGGCTCGGGCTTGACGGCAACCGCTACGGGCTGCCGCTTCCGGGCCGACACGGCGAGCGGCGTGCACGCGTCGACGAGGTGATCGAGCTCGTCGGCGCCTCCGGTTACGCGCACCGCCCGATTGGTCAGTGCTCCGGCGGCGAGCAGCAGCGGCTCCTGATCGCGCAGGCGCTCGTCGCGCGGCCGGAGCTGCTCTTCCTCGACGAGCCGCTCGACAGCCTCGACCTTCCGACCCAGGCCTCGGTGATGGCGCTTCTCGATCGCATCTGCCGGGAGGACGGCATCACCGTCCTGCTCGTCGCCCACGACGTCAACCCGCTGCTGCCGTACGTCGACCGTGTCGTCTACGTCGCGGGCGGGCGGATCCTCTCGGGCCGGCCCGAGGAGGTCGTCACGAGCGCCTCGCTCTCGACGCTCTACGGCTCGCCGGTGGAGGTGCTGCACGCATCCGACGGGCGGCTGGTGGTCGTCGGCGAGCCCGAGGCGTCGTGCCACCACACCGATCGGCACACCCACCCGTGAGCCCGCACCTCTCGTTCGACCTCGTCGCCGACGTGCGCGAGCTCCTGCGCTATCCGTTCATGGTCAACGCGCTCGAGGCGGGCTCGATCCTGGCGCTGCTCGGCGCGGTGGTCGGGTGGTTCGCCGTGCTGCGGCGCGAGACGTTCGCGGCGCACACCCTCGCAGTGCTCTCGTTCCCCGGGGCGTCGGCGGCCGCGCTTGCAGGGCTGCCGCTCGGCTCGGGCTACCTCGGCTTCTGCGCTGCGGGCGCCGTCGCGATTGGCGCCACGGGCGGCGGCGGGCAGGATCGCTCTCGCTCTTCGACCGCCGTCGGCACCGTGCAGGTCGCCGGGTTCGCGCTCGGCTTCGTCTTCCTCAGCCTCTACGGCGGCGTGCTCGAGAGTCTCGAGTCGCTGCTCTTCGGCTCGTTCCTCGGGATCACCCACGACGACGTCGTCGAGCTGATCGTGCTGGCGGCGTGCATCCTCGCGCTCTTCGCCGCGGTTGGCCGCCCACTGCTCCTCGCCTCGGTCGACGAGGACACGGCCCGGGCCCGCGGCATCCCGGTGCGGGCGTTCCACATCGGCTTCCTGCTCGTCCTCGGTCTGACGGTCGCCTCGGTCGCGCAGATCACGGGCGTCCTGCTCGTGTTCGTGCTGCTCGTCGCGCCGGCGGCCGCCGCGCAGGAGCTGACCGCGCGGATCGGGTTGGGCCTCGCCATCGCCGTGGCGCTCGGGCTGCTCGTCGTCTGGGTCGGGCTCGGGCTCTCGTACTTCACCGACTGGCCGGGCGGGTTCACGACGAGCACCGTCGCGTTCGCGGCGTACGTGCTCGCACGCGGCTACAGGATGGTCGCCGCCTGATGTTCAGCCAGGGCTTCGTCGTCCATGCCCTGCTCGCGGGGACGGGCATCGCGCTCGCCTCGGGCGCGCTCGGCTGGTTCGTCGCGCTGCGGGCGCAGGTGTTCGCGGGCGATGCGCTCAGCCACGTCGGTTTCAGCGGCGCTGTTGCCGCCGCGGCTGCGGGCATCGACCTGCGCCTCGGGCTCTTCGCAGCGACGATCGGCGTTGCGCTCGTCTTCGCCGGGCTCGGGCGCCGCGCGCAGGCCGACGACGTCACGATCGGCGTGACCTTCGCCTGGGTGCTCGGCCTGGGGGTCTTCTGCCTCGACCGCTTCGGCCGCAACTCGGGCGACGGTTCCCTGGCTGCACGGACGCTGTTCGGGTCGATCTTCGGTCTCGGCCGGACGCAGAGCCTTCTTGCCGTCGCGCTCGGCTGCGCGGTTGCGCTCGGGGTCGCGCTTCTCGCGCGCCCGCTGCTCTTCGCGACGATCGACCCCGAGGGCGCCCGTGTCCGCGGCGTGCCGGTCGCCGTCGTCGGTGCCGGCTTCCTCGTGCTGCTCGGGGTCGACGCGGCCGAGGCGACGCAGGCCGTCGGCGCGCTGCTGCTGCTCGGCCTGATCGTCGTGCCGGGCGGCGCCGCGCTGCGCCTGACCTCGATGCCGATCGCCGGCCTCGCGCTCTCGACCGGCATCGCGGTCGTCTCGGTCTGGGGCGGGATCACCCTCGCCTACGTGATCCCGAGCCTCCCGCCGAGCTCGGCGATCGTCGGCGTTGCTGTCGCGATCTACGCGCTCAGCTGGCTGCCGCGACGCGCGGGCACGTAAGTCAGCGACAGCTGCCGCAGGCGCCGTGCAAGACCACGTCGTGGGCCGCGACGGCGAAGCCGGAGCCCTCTTCGACGCGGTGCAGCGCCCGCTCGAGCGCGGGATCCTCGAACGCCTCGACCTTGCCGCAGCTGTCGCAGACGAGGTGATGGTGATGCTCGCCGCTCCTCTGCACGGGCTCGTAGCGGGCGATGCCGGAGCCGAGCTCGATCCGCTGGACGAGACCCTCGGAGGTGAGCAGCTCGAGCACCCGGTAGACGCTCGCGATCCCGACGGGGCGGTCGGTGTCACGCAGGCGGTCGAAGATCTCCTGCGCCGAGAGGCAGCAGTTCTGCTCGCCGAGCAGGTCGATCACGATCCGGCGGGCCCCGCCATTCCGGTGCCCCTTCGCGAGGAGCGCCGCAGAGGTCGCGTCAGCCCAGCCGGACATTGCGTTGATGATAGCCGCTCTCAGGAGCGATCGGCACGGGCCGAGGCGGAGGCGGCCCGAGCCTTTAGAGTCGTCGGGATGAAGGTCGTCGATGCGGCGCGGCGGCTGGTGGAGGCGGTCAGACAGCACCCATGGCTCCTGCGCGCCCTCACCGTCCTGGCGGGAATCGCCGTGGTCGTCGCCTGCGTCCTCGCCGTGCACAGCGAGTGGGGGAAGGCCGGGCCGAAGCTCGCGGATGCGAACCCGGTCGACCTCGTCATCTCCCTCGCGATCACAGCGGGCTACTACCTCGTCTTCATCCTCGGCTGGATCCGGATCCTCGCCGCCTGGAAGATCAAGATCCCCTACCGCGCAGCGCTGCAGTCGGAGATGGTCTCGATGCTCGCGAAGTACATCCCGGGCGGCGTCTGGACGCCTGCAGCGCGCGTCGCGGCGCTCCAGAAGCTCACCGGCGTGCACGCAACGGCGACGATCCTCGCGTCGATCCTCGTCGAGGCGGTGCTCTCCGCGATCTCGGGTGTCGTCGTCTTCGTCGTCAGCCTCGCCTGGGTGCACGGGGTCGACGCGCCGCTGATCCCGCTGGTCGCGTTCGCGCTGCTCTGTGCCGCGCTCCTCCACCCCCGTGTCTTCCGTCCGGTCGCCCACAAGCTCCTGAAGCCGTTCGGGGTCGAGGCGCTCGACCCGCTCCCGTTCCCGACGATGGTGGCGCTGCTTGCCTACTACTGCGGCACGTGGCTCGTCGGCGGGTTCGGGCTGTTCTTTCTCGTGCGGGCGCTCGGTGACCACCCCGGCCTCTCGACGGTGCCGTTCCTCGGCGGCGTCTCGGCGGTCGGCGCGATCGTCGCCGTGGTGGTCGTCTTCGCCCCGTCGGGTCTCGGCGTGCGCGAGGCGTCGATGTACGGCCTCCTGATCGCGATCGCGAGCACCTCCGCTGCGCTCGGGGCGGTCGTGCTCAATCGCCTCGCGATCACCGTCGTCGAGCTCGCGCTCTTCGCGGTCGGCCTGCTGCTCGTGCGCTTCCGGCCGACGCCGACACACCCGCAGCAGGAGTGACGTCGGGCGGGCGCGCCATCATGCGTCCATGACCCTCATCAAGGAATTCAAGGCGTTCCTGCTGCGCGGCAACGTCGTCGACATGGCGGTCGGCATCGTGATCGGTGTCGCGTTCACCGCGACCATCACGGCGCTCGTCGCCGACCTGCTCACACCGCTCCTCGCGGCGATCGGCGGCAACCCCGACTTCTCGAGCCTCAGCTTCACGATCAACGGGAGCCACTTCCTCTACGGCGCGTTCGTCAACGCGCTGATCTCGTTCATCCTCGTCGCCGCGGCGCTCTTCTTCCTCGTGATCAAGCCGGTCGCCAAGCTCTCGGCGCTGCGCTCGACGCCGGCGGTCGAGGAGACGACGCGCCCGTGCCCGCAGTGCCTGAGCGAGATCCCGCGCGCCGCACACCGCTGCGCGTTCTGTACCTCCGAGGTATTGGCGATCGCCTAGCTCGCTAGGTGCGGGCGGCCGCGTAGGCGGCGGCTTCGGCGACGAGCGCCTCGAACAGGCGCAGGTCTTCGCCCACCTCGGGGTGCCAGAGGACGCCGAGCGCGAAGCGCTTGGTCGGATCCTCGATCGCCTCGGTCACGCCCTCCCCGTCGAGGGCCGCGATGCGCAGATTGGGGGCAAGGCTCTCGAAGCCCTGGTGGTGGCTCGACTTGATCCGCGCCTTCGGGCCGATCAGCTCGGCGAGGCGCGTGCCCTCCTGTGTCTCGATCCCGTGGGTCGAAAAGGTGCCCGGCTCCTCACGGTGACGCTCGTGGGCGAGCATGTCGGGGAGGTGCTGGATGAGCGTGCCGCCGAACGCGACGTTCAGCACCTGTGAGCCGCGGCAGATCGCGAGCACCGGCAGGTCGCGCTCGAGCGCCGCGGTCAGGAGCGCAAGCTCAGCCTCGTCGCGCACGGCGTCGATGCCGACGGTGCTCGGATGCGGGAACTGGCCGTAGAGCGCGGGATCGAGGTCGGAGCCGCCCGAGAAGATCAGGCCGTCGAGCGCGTCGAGCGTCCGCTCGAGGCCCTGCAGCGACGGCGGCACGACAAGCGCCCGTCCGCCCGCCTGCTCGACGGCGCGCACGTAGTCGTGGGGCACGAGCGTCGACTCGAGCTCCCAGGGGCCGAAGCGCGCGGGGACGACGTACGCGGTGATTCCGATGAGCGGGGTGTCCATCCGCGGCGATTGTGCCCGAGACGGGAGGGTCACGATCGTGCAACGAAGCGGTGAACCGCCCTTGCGCCGCCCGGGCCGAAGGGTGACCCTGCCGCCGAGGGGGTCGTCTCGCCGGTCGGCCGAACGACAAGATCCGCGTCCCGCGGCAGTCCGGGCGAGACGACCCCCACGGCTTTCCCGCCCCGTCTCCGGGCTGTTCCCACCCTGTTACCCGGGACGCCGGAGGCCCCGGTTAGGTTGGCGGGGCTTGCCACACCTCCAGCGTGGCCCGGGAGTTCACCCCGGGCCACGCGCTCGGCTTCCCCGGCACGCTCACCTTCCTTCGAGACTGCTCCCGCCCGTAGGCTTCGCCTCATGACCGATTACGCGATCGAGGTCGAAGGGCTCGTCCGCGAGTACAAGAAGGGGCCGCGCGCGGTCGACGGGATCAGCCTCACCGTCGAGGCCGGCGAGATCTACGGCTTCCTCGGACCGAACGGCGCCGGCAAGTCGACCACCGTCCACATGCTGACCACGCTGCTCCCGCCGAGCTCCGGCACGGCGCGTGTGGCGGGCCACGACGTCGTCCGCGAAGGGCCGGCCGTGCGGCGCCAGATCGGTGCCGCCCTCCAGGAAGCCGCCCTCGACGGGATGCTCACGGGCCGCGAGCACCTGCGGCTCCAGGCCGCCCTGCAGGCGATCCCGCGCGGCGAGCGCAAGGCGCGGGCCGAGGAGCTGCTCGAACGGGTCGGCCTGATCGAGGCCGCCGACCGGCGCATCCGCGGCTACTCGGGCGGCATGAAGCGCCGCCTCGACCTGGCGCTCGCGCTCGTCCATCGCCCGCGCGTCCTCTTCCTCGACGAGCCGACCACCGGTCTCGACGTCCAGAGCCGCAGCGCGCTCTGGGAAGAGGTACATCGCCTCGCGAAGGACGAAGGCGTCACCGTCTTCCTCACGACGCAGTACCTCGAGGAGGCAGACGTCCTCGCCGACCGGGTCGGGATCATCGACCACGGCACGATCGTCGCCGAAGGCACGCCCGCCGCTCTCAAGGCCGAGGTCGGACGCCCGACCGTCGAGGTCATCCCCGCCGACCGCGGCGAGGACGGCCGCGCCGCCGAGCTGCTCTCCGCCTTCGGGGAGCGCATCCCGTCGCCGAAGGGCGTCGCCGTCCGGCTGAGCGCCGGGGAGACCGATCTCGCCGGCGTCGTCCGCGCCTTCGATGCCGCGGGCCTGAAGATCGAGAACCTCGGCCTGCATCAGCCCTCGCTCGACGACGTCTTCCTCGCGAAGACGGGCCGCTCGCTCGAAGGCTCCGGGGACGGACTGGAGATGGGGACATCGCAGTAGTCGCCGAGCCGCCGGGCGGCGTCTACGCCGACCAGGTGCTGATGCTCGCGCGGCGCTCGGTCGTGCGGACGCTGCGCCAGCCCGCCTCCGCGATCGGGCCGCTCGTCTTCCCGCTCTTCCTGCTCGCCGTCAACTCGGGCGGGCTCAAGTCCGAGACGCATCTGCCCGGGTTCCCGACGCAGACGGTGATCTCGTTCCTGCTCGCGGTGCCGTTCATCCAGGGGGCGCTCTTCGCGACGATGAACACCGGCGCCGATCTCGCACGTGACATCCAGACCGGTTTCCTCAACCGGCTCTCGCTGACCCCGCTCCGTGGCAGCGCGCTCCTCGCCGGGCAGCTCGGCGGTGCACTCACCCTCGGCTTCCTGCAGGCGCTCGTCTACCTCTGCGTCGGACTGGCCGCCGGCTCGGGGTTCAAGGCCGGCGTCCCGGGCGTGCTCGTGCTCTTCGTCTTCTCGAGCTGCGTGACGTTCGCCTTCGCGTCGTTCGGGATCTTCTTCGCCCTCCGCACGGGCTCCGGCGAGGCCGTGCAGGGGCTCTTCCCGCTCTTCTTCATCTTCCTCTTCCTCTCGTCGATGGCGATCCCCCGGAACCTGATGGAGCACACCTGGTTCCGCTGGGTCGCGACCGCGAACCCGGTCTCGTACATGCTCGAATGCGTTCGCAGCCTGATCATCACCGGCTGGGACGGCGAGGCGCTCGCGCTCGGCTTCGGGATCGCCGGCGCAATCGCCGTGGGCGGCCTGGCGCTGTCGGCGTTGGCCCTGCGGCAGCGGATGGCCCGGTCGTGAGGACGCTCTCGGTCGCCCGCGCCGTCGCCTGGCGGACGCTGCACAACGTCTTCACGAACCCGGCCCTCTTCGTGCCGTCGCTGCTCTTTCCGCTCTTCTTCTTCACGGCGTTCGCCGGCGGGCTGTCCGGGATCGCGCGGACACCCGGCTTCACGTTCCCGGACGGCTACACGGCCTTCCAGTTCGTCTTCGTGCTGCTGCAGTCGGCGGCATTCGGCGGCGTCTTCACCGGCTTCGGAATCGCCCGCGACTTCGAGAGCGGCTTCGCGCGACGGCTGCTGCTCGCCGCGCCGCACCGTACGGGGATCGTCCTCGGCTACGCGCTCGCCGCCCTCGGACGCTGGCTCGTCACGATCAC
>CAIYXH010000261.1 GCA_903930195.1 uncultured Actinomycetes bacterium
CCGGGATAGACCCGGCGCCGGAGGCCGTCGGGGTCGCTCAGCTCGAGCTCGGTGTCGATCCGCGGCGAAAAGACGCCGATCGACTCGAACGTCCCCCGCCCGAGCCGTCCGGAGCCGGCGCGCGGCCACTCGAAGAAGGTGAGGAGCGACCCGGGCGAGCCGGTCTCGTCACCGAAGTAGAGGTGGTAGCTGTGGGGATCGTCGAAGTTGACGGTCTTCTTCACGAGCGCGAACCCGAGCTCGTCGCGGTAGAAGTCGACCGTCTGCTGTGCGTCGGAGCAGACGCACGTGACGTGGTGAAGCGCTTCGAGCACCCGCCCCCGGGCGTTACCGCAGCAGGCGGTAGAGCAGGACGGTGTTCGCGAAGAAGAGGATGCCCACGACGATCGTGAGGCGCGTCAGGTTCCGCTCGACGATGTGGGTGCCGCCCTGCGAGGTCGGCGTGAAGCCCATGCCGCCGAGACCGGCGTCGCGGCCGGAGTGCATCAGGATCAGACCGATGAGGCCCGCCGAGAGCAGGACGTGGATGACCGAGAAGACCGGAAGCACGGAACCAGGTTAGCTCGCGGCCGCGAGAATCTGCGGCACGAGGTCTTCGGCGATCTTCTCCTTGGTCAGATACGCGCTCGCGCCGGCGCGCTGGGCGCGGGCGATGTCGTTCGGATCCGCGGAGCCACTGAGGATGAGGACACGCGTGCTGCCGCCGGCGGCGACGATCGCCTCGGTGGCGGTGAAGCCGTCCATCCCGGGCATGTTCAGGTCCATCAGGACGACGTCCGGCTGGAGCTCGCTCGTGAGGCGAACCGCCGCGTCGCCGTCACCGACGGTCGCGACGACCTTGATCCGCTCGTCGATGCCGAGGATCAGCTCGAGCGCCTCGGCAAAGAGCCGCTCGTCGTCAGCGATGAGAACGCGCGTCACGATCCCTAAGCTTACGCGTGATGGACGAGAATGTCCGTACCCGGATACAAAAACTCTTACTTTCAGGGGACAACAGCCTGAAGCATGGTGGAGATTTGAGCAGGATTCGCGCCTCGTACGAGGAGGCACTTTCTGTCGCACGCGAGGCCGGGATCGAGGAGAAGGTTCGGCCGCTCGTCGAGATCAGGCTCGCGGATCTCGCGCGGCTCGAAGCAGAATCGCCTCCACCCGCTCCGCCTGCAGCCTGACGTCGTGCAGCTCCGCGGCCGCCCGCGCCGCAGGGTTCGGCGAGGGGAAGGTCGCCGCCTCGGCGAGGGCGTGCGTGAGGGCGTCGAGATCGAGCGGGTCGACGAGCAGCCCCGCGCCCGGCGCAACGAACTCGGGCGGGCCGCCGATCCGCGTCGCCACGACCGTCTTCCCCGATGCGAGCCCTTCGAGGATCGACTGCCCGAACGGCTCGATCAGACTCGGCGAGCAGAGGACATCGGCCGCAGCGACGAAGCGCGGCACCTCCTCATGGGGGACGCGGCCCGCGAGCACGACGCCCGGGCGTCCTTCGAGCGCCGGCCGGAGGGGGCCGTCGCCGACGAAGGTGAGGCTGCCGCGGCCGAGCCGCGCAAAGGCGTCGGCGAGGCGCACGACGTTCTTGCGCTCGGTGAGGCTGCCGAGGCAGAGGTAGCGCGGCTCGCCGGGCTCGCGCTCGGGGCTCACGGGGAAGCGGTCGAGATCGACGCCGGAGTCGACGACCGTCGTCTTGCCGACGGCCTCGGGAATCTTGAGCTCGAGCTCGCGGCGGAGGTAGTCGGAGACGGCGATCACGGCGGCGGCGCGCCGCACGACCCGCCGGGTCAGCGTGGCGATGCCGGGGATCGCGCCGATGTTGCGCACGTCGCGCCCATGCGCCGTGACGACGAGCGGCGCGTCGGCAGCGAGCGCGAGGAGGCCGGTCGGGACGAGGAAGTGCGCCCAGACGACATCGGGGCGCTCGGCAGCCCGGACAGCGCGGCGCAGGTCGAGGTAGCGGCGCTTGCCTCCGCCCCGGTGGTCGATCACGGCGCGGTCGAGCTCGTGCCCGCGGGCGGCGAGCGCCGCCTCGAGCTGGGCGACGAACGTCCCCAGATCGGGGTCGACGGGGCCCGGATACATCTGCGAGACGAGGAGGATGCGCACCCGGGCGGTACGCTACTTCCGTGCGTGTGACCGTGAGGCTCTTTGCCGGCTTGCGCGAGCAGGCGGGCTGGTCGAAGCAGGAGCTCGACGCGGGCACGGTCGGCGAGATCTGGCCGCTGCTCGGCCTCGGCGAGGAGCCGGGCGGGCTCCTGTACGCCGTGAACCGCGAGTACGCCAGCGTGGACACGGCCCTGAAGGACGGGGATGTCGTGGCGCTGATCCCCCCGGTCTCCGGCGGCGCGTTCATCCTGACCGAGGAGCCGCTCTCGCTCGACGTGGTCGTCTCCGAGGTCTCGACCGACGAGGCCGGCGCAATCGCAACCTTCTCCGGCACGGCGCGGAAGCACTCGCGCGGCCGCACCGTCAACTACCTCGACTACGAGGGCTACGAGGGCATGGCCGAGGAGATGATGGAGAAGCTCGCCGGTGGCCTGAAGGAGCGCTACGACCTGCACGAGATCGCGATCCACCACCGGGTCGGCCGGGTCGAGCTCGGCGAGCCGTCTGTCGTGATCGCCGTCTCCGCCTCGCACCGCCAGGACGCGCTCGCCGCATGCAAGGACGCGATCGACAACCTCAAGGTCGACGTGCCCCTCTGGAAGAAAGAGGTGTACGAGGGCGGCGAGGAGTGGATCGGCCGCGGCTCCTGACGTGAGCGTCGACCCCGCCGGACCCCGGCCATCAGCATTCCGCGCCTTCGTCCAGCGCGCCACCGCGCCGCTCGTCTTCCTCGTCGGGCTCATCGCGAAGCTCGGCTCGCTCGCCAAGCTCGCGACCATCTTCGTCGCGTTCGGTGGCTACGCCCTGATCTGGGGGTGGCAGTTCGGGCTCGGGATCGTGCTGCTGATCTTCGCGCACGAGCTCGGCCACTACCTCGAGGCGCGCCGGGAAGGGCTCGCGCCCGGGTGGCCGGTGTTCATCCCGTTCCTCGGCGCGTACGTCACCCACACCGGCGGCAACGTCTGGCAGACCGCACGGGTCGCGATCGCCGGGCCGATCCTCGGCGGCATCGCCTCGCTTGCCGTCTTCGTGGTGAGCACGGCCAACGGGTCGCAGCTCCTCCAGGCGCTCGCCTACTTCGGCTTCGTCCTGAACCTCTTCAACCTGCTGCCGCTCGGCATCCTCGACGGCGGCCACGTCTGGCGCTCGACGCGCCTGCTCTGGCGCGGCGGCGGCCGCAACAAGGCGCTCATCTCGTGGTCGCTCTACGGCGGCACCGCCGTCCTGCTCCTCGCGGGGGCCATCGCGGCCTACGTCCCGCAGCACCGTCTGTGACCGACGAGGATCGCCAGCTCCTCGACGCGAACCGCCCCGACCCCGCCTCGGCGGTCGCGCGGATCGCCGACGAGTTCCGCGCGGGCTTCGCACTCGTCGACCGGATCGACCGGCCCGCTGTGACGATCTTCGGCTCGGCCCGCGTCGGCGAGACCCACCCGGCGTACGTCGCCGCGCGGACGGTCGGGCGCACCTTCGCCGAGGCCGGCTGGGCGATCGTGACCGGCGGCGGCCCCGGCGTGATGGAGGCCGCGAACCGGGGCGCACGCGACGGTGGCGGGCTCTCGGTCGGCCTCAACATCGAGCTGGCGCACGAGCAGTTCTCGAACCCCTATCTCGACCTCTCCTACGTCTTCGAGCACTTCTACGTACGCAAGGTCTGCTTCGTGAAGCCGGCACGCGGGATCGTCGTCTTCGACGGCGGCTTCGGCACGCTCGACGAGCTCTTCGAGGTGCTGACGCTCGTGCAGACCGGGAAGATGGATCCGATCCCCGTCGTCCTCGTCGGGAGCGCGTTCTGGGGCGGGGCGCTCGACTGGATCCGGGAGCGGCTCTGCGAGGGCGGCCTGGTCACCCGCAGCGAGGTCGACCGGATCCTCGTGACGGACGACCTGGAGGCCGCCGTCGCGACCGTGCTCGCGGCCTACGCCAGCTCGTCGAGCGCAGCGCGAGCCTGATCGTGCACGGCCTGGCGGCGTCCGGCGGTGCCGGAGACCTCGACCTCGGGCGCGGGCTCCGGCTCCACGGGCTGCTCGGCCCGGCTCTCGGCGAGCTTCGCCCGGAGCTCGTCCGCCGGGGTCGGCTCGAGCGCGCCGGGCTGCGCCGCCTGCCGCCGCTTGAGCAGCACGCGGAGGCCGAGACCGCCGAGGAGGAGCGCAACAAGACCCTTCATGCGCGGCGATGCTACAGTGCTGCCTCTTCTCGCCACGCCCGTCGTACCGTCTTCCCCGAAGCGGTGCCAAGGAGGCGGGGCCGTTTCAGTCCATGGGAAGGAAGGGAGCATTCGGGATGAACGAATACGAAATCTTGCTGATGCTGGACCCGGAACTCGCTGAAGAGCGGGGTCGGGAGATCATCACGCGCATTCGCGCCCAGGTCGAAGGCGACGGGGGCCGTTGGGACAACCACGAGCCCTGGGGCCGGCGCAAGCTCGCCTTCGAGATCGACCACAAGGCCGAGGGCACCTATCACCTCCTGCTCTTCACCTCCGCGCCGGCGACGCTCGCCGAGATCTCGCGCGTGCTGAAGATCACCGACGGCGTCATGCGCCACCTCTCGGTCAAGCGCGTCAAGGGCGGCCAGACGAAGGCTCCCGTTCAGGTCGGTGCGGCCGTGTCCGCTCCGTCCGGTGACAGCGACGGGGCTGCGGAGTAGCCTGCGGCTTCCACTGGGACGAGGAACGGAGGAGTCATGGCAAACATCAATCGCGTCGTGCTCGTGGGCAATCTGACCCGCGATCCTGAGCTCCGGCACACGCCGAGCGGCACCGCCGTGTGCTCGCTCCGGCTTGCCGTCAACACCCGCCGCAAGGATGGCGCGAGCGGCGAGTGGACGGAGAAGCCGAACTACTTCGACGTCACGGTCTGGGGCAGCCAGGGCGAGAACTGCGCGCAGTACCTCGCCAAGGGCCGGCCGGTCGCGATCGACGGACGCCTCGAGTGGCGCGAGTGGGACGCGCAGGACGGCACGAAGCGCCAGGCCGTCGACGTGATCGCCGACACGGTGCAGTTCCTGGGTGGCCGCGATGGCGGCCCCAGCGACGGCGGCAGTGGCGGCGGTGGCGGCGGCAACGAATTCATCCCGCAGAGCGCCTCGGGTGGCGCAGCCGCAGACTTCGGCGGCTCGAGCGGCGACGACGACATTCCGTTCTAGGAGGATCAGTGGCTGGAAAGAACAGTGAGAATCGCAGGAAGCGGACGGCGCCCGCCACGGGCGGACGGCGCAAGTCGTGCTTCTTCTGCAAGAGCAAGGTCGACGAGATCGACTACAAGAACATCGCCGAGCTCCGGCGCTACATCTCGGAGAAGGGCAAGATCCGCTCCCGCCGCATCAGCGGCGCGTGCCGCCGCCACCAGCGGCAGGTCGCGGTCGCGGTGAAGCGCGCCCGCGAGATGGCGCTCCTGCCCTATGTGGCCGAGGGCCGCGAGGATCGCGAGGGCGGCGGTCGCCGCGATCGCGGTGGGGACCGGGATCGCTGATGCAGGTCGTACTCCGCCAGGACGTCGACAACCTCGGGCTGCGCGGCGAGATCGTCAGCGTCGCCCGTGGCTATGCGCGCAACTTTCTCCTTCCCCGCGGGCTCGCCGAGCTCGCGACGCCGGGCCTCGTCAAGGAGCTCGGGCGGCGGGACGAACAGCGCGCACGCCAGGAGGCGAAGACGGTCGACGAGGCGCAGGCCATCAAGAGCCGCATCGAGGCGACCGAGCTTCGCTTCGACGTGAACGCCGGCCCGACCGGGTCGCTGTTCGGCTCGGTCACCCCGACGAACGTCGCCGACCGCCTCTGGGAGGATCTGAAGATCCGCGTCGACCGCCGCAAGCTCGGTCTCGACACGATCAAGCGGATCGGCCGCTACACGGTGCCGGTCGAGGTCTTCGCCGACGTGACCGCCGAGCTGAAGCTGGTCGTCGCGCCCGAGGGCTCCGACGTGCCGGTCGACGAGGCCATTGCCGCCGCCGATGCGGCTCAGGCCGTCGAGACCGCCGCAGCCGAGGCTGAGGCAGGCACGACAGAACCCGAGTTCGAGTTCATCGAGGACGAGGTTGCTCCGGAGCCCGAGGCCGAGAGCGAGGGCGACGAGGTCGAGACCGACGACGCCGTGTTCGCGATCGACGGCGAGGGCTCTGCCGACGGCGATCTGGACGCGGACGCGTAGCTTCGGCTGCGCCTCCGCGTCCCCCTCTGTTCGCGCTTCTCCCTTCGCCGTCAGCTTAGCCGGTGGAGGCTCCACGGGCGCCCAGCCCTGCGGGCGTTCCGGCGTGTGCTGCGTCCGGACGGCCGGGCTGGAGTCGGACGGGCGCCCGGACTCCGCGGAGCCTGGCGCGGGCACGCCGTCTGCCTAGGTAGCCCCCAGACCGTCGGACAGGTTCGCCGAACCCCCGGTTTCCGGGGATTTTCCCCGGGCGGCCTCGCGCGCCGCGCAGAGTTATCCCCAGGCTCGCGGCCTCGGTCCGCGCGGAAACGCGGCGCGCACTCCCGAACCCCCGCCCAGGGTGGGGTCGCATCCCCGCCGCCCTCACTGCCGATCCTATCGGGGATTGCGCAACGGGTCCGTGACGATTGCGCACCAACTGTGCAACGGCTTGCACCATCCGGCCGAGCGGCCGCTGCCTGTGCACAGATCTGTGGACAACGGCCGTGGGCAGTTCTCCACAACCCGCGTCGGAGCTGTGGATTTCGCCGGGAATTTTCCGCTCCGAGCGGAGATTCCGTCCACCGCCACGTCCGCTCGATCTGCGAACATATGTTCCGTTTCTCCTGCACATTCGCCCTCGCGGACGTGTCTCACACGGCTATCCACAGCGTTGCAGCGAGGTCCGGCGAGCGGTTCACTAGCCCCGATGGTCCAGATGACAACCCCACTCCCGCCCCAGAATCTCGATGCCGAGGAGTACGTCCTCGGCGCGATGATGCTGTCCGAGCGCGCGATCGAGGCGGTCACGGACATCATCGACGGCGGCGACTTCTACCGGGAGTCGCACGGGCGGATCTACCGCACGATCATCGAGCTCTTCCAGCACGGGAGCCCGGTCGACGCGATCACCGTCGCCGACCGGCTCGACGAGGCGGGCGAGCTCGAGCAGGTCGGCGGCAAGGAGCGGATCCACGAGATCGCCACGCTCGTCCCCGCCGCCGGCGCGGCCGCCCATCACGCCCGGATCGTGCGCGAGATGTCGACGCTGCGCGGCCTCACCGTGGTCGGCGAGCAGATCCAGCAGCTCGGCTGGGAGCGCCCGGGCGAGGCGAGCGAGCTCGTCGACCGCGCCGAGCAGATGGTCTTCGACCTCGCCCAGCACCGGATCCGCGGCAGCTTCGAGCACGTCGAGTCGCTCGTGAAGGAGAGCTTCGAGCAGATCACCCGCATGTACGAGTCGGGCGGCGAGATGACGGGCACGCCGACCGGCTTCCGCGACATCGACTCGATGACCTCCGGCCTCCAGCCCGGCAACCTGATCATCGTCGCCGGCCGCCCCAGCATGGGGAAGTCGGCGTTCGCGCTCGGCATGGCTGCGAACCTCGCGATCCAGCACAACATCCCGATCGGGATCTTCACGCTCGAGATGTCGAAGCTCGAGGTCGCCCAGCGGCTGATGTGCTCCGAGGGCCGCGTCGAGCTGCAGCGCCTCCGCACCGGCCGGCTCACGAACGAGGACTGGCCGCGGCTCGTGAAGGCCTGCGACGGCCTCACGAAGGCGCCGGTCTACGTCGACGACACCCGCCTGACGACCCTCCTCGAGATCCGCAGCAAGGCGCGCCGCCTCAAGGCGCGCGAGCCGAACCTCGGGATGATCATGGTCGACTACCTCCAGCTGATGACCTCGGGCACGAACGCGGAGAACCGCGTGCAGGAGGTCTCCCAGATCTCGCGGTCGCTGAAGATGCTCGCCGGCGACCTGGGCGTGCCGGTCGTCGCGCTCTCGCAGCTCTCCCGGAACGTCGAGAGCCGCACCGACAAGCGGCCGCTCCTCTCCGACCTGCGCGAGTCCGGCTCGATCGAGCAGGACTCCGACGTGGTCATGTTCATCTACCGCGACGAGATCTACAACCCGGAG
>CAIYXH010000262.1 GCA_903930195.1 uncultured Actinomycetes bacterium
GATCGTGTTCCTCGCGACGGCGGGCACCGCGGCTGCGGTCGCCTACAGCGGGCTGATCGGCTTCGTGGGGCTGATCGTCCCGCACGCGATCCGGCTCGCGCTTGGGGGGAGCTACCGGCTGATCCTGCCGCTCTCGCTGCTCGTCGGCGGCGGCTTCCTCGTCCTTGCCGACGTGATCGCCCGCACCGTGATGTCGCCCGCCGAGCTGCCGATCGGCGTCGTAACCGCCTTCTTCGGCGCCCCGTTCTTCGCGATCGTCCTCCGTACGAGCCGGAGCTTCACCTGACCGCGCTCACGCTCGCGGGCGTCTCGGTCTCGCTCGGCGGGGTGCGCGTCGTCGATGACGTCGCGACCGGGGTCGCGAGCGGCGAGTGGGTGACGCTGATCGGCCCGAACGGCGCCGGCAAGAGCACCCTGCTCCGCGCGCTCGCGGGGCTTGCCCAGTACGACGGGTCGATCACGATCGGCGGCGAGGAGATCTCCTCGCTCGGCCGCCGCGAGCTCGCGCGGCGGATCGCGTTCGTGCCGCAGTCGCCGCTCCTGCCGCCCGAGATGCGCGTGCGCGAGTACGTGCTCCTCGGCCGCACCCCGCACATCGGACGCTTTGGCGCCGAGAGCCGCGCCGACCTCGAGGCGGCCGACCGCGCCCTCGTGCGCCTCGACCTCGACCGCTTCGCGCAACGCCCGCTGCGCACGCTCTCGGGCGGCGAGCAGCAGCGCGCCGTGCTCGCGCGCGCACTTGCCCAGGAGGCACCGGTACTCGTCCTCGACGAGCCGACGACCGCCCTCGACATCGGCCGGCAGCAGCAGGCCCTCGACCTCGTCGCCGAGCTCCGCGTCCAGCATGGGCTCACCGTCCTCTCGGCGATGCACGAGCTGACCTTGGCCACGCTCTACGCCGACCGGCTCCTGCTCCTCTCGAGCGGAACGCTTGTCGCCGACGGACCGCCCGAGGACGTGGCCACCGAGGAGCTGATCTCGCGGCACTACCGCGCCACCGTCTCGGTCATCACGGGCGAAGGTGGGACGCTCACGGTCGTGCCGGTGCGTCGGCGATGAGCCTGACCGTGCTCGTCGGCGGTGCGCGAAGTGGCAAGTCGGGGCTCGCGCTGCGCCTCGCCGTGCGGTCAGGCGAGCCCGTCGTCTTCGTCGCGACGGGCGAAGCCCGTGACGACGAGATGTCGGAGCGGATCGATCGCCACCGCGCCGAGCGCCCTGCCGACTGGACGACCGTGGAGGAGCCCCTTGATCTCGCCGGCGCCATCGGCAGCGCACCTGACGGCGCGTGTGTCGTCGTCGACTGCCTCTCGCTCTGGGTCGCGAACCTCCTCGAGCACCACGAAGCGGATGCGATCGTCACGGTCGCCGCCAATGCGGCGGCCCTCGCTGCTCGCCGTGACAGCCCGACGATCGCCGTCACAAACGAGGTCGGGCTCGGGCTCGTCCCCACCACACCGCTCGGCCGCGCCTACCGCGACCTGCTGGGCACCGTGAACGCGGCGTGGGTCGCGGCCTCTGCCGACGCGTTCTTCGTCGTTGCCGGCCGGGCGCTGCGCTTGGATTCGCTGGATGCAGGTCTTTAGAGCCGCCCTCGCGGCCGTCGCCTTTCTCACGCGCCTCCCGGTCGGCCGGCTCGGCACGTTCGGCGGCTCGGACATCGCGCGCGGCGCAATCCTCTTCCCGCTCGTCGGCGTCGGGATCGGGGCCGCGTACGGCGGTGTCGCCGACGGGCTCGTCCACGTCGTCCCGGCGACGGTTGCCGGGGGCCTGGCCCTTGTGGTGGCAGCGATCCTGACCGGGGCCATGCACCTCGACGGCCTCGCCGACACGGCCGACGGCCTCACCGCTCCGCGGGAGCGGGCGCTCGAGATCATGCGCGACCACGCAACCGGCGCCTACGGCACGGCAGCCCTGGTGCTCGATCTGATCGTGAAGACGACAGCGCTCGGCGCCCTGGCAGCTGCGGGGCATGTCGTCACCGCTGCGCTGGCCGCGGGCGCGCTCTCACGGGCGGTGCCGGTGGGCCTCTCCGCGGTGCTCCCCGGCGTGCGGGCGCAGGGCTCGGGCGCGTTCCTCGCAGGGCGGGTCTCGCGGACCACAGGCGCCGGCGCACTCGTGCTCGCTGCGGTCGTCGCGATCGCGGCGTGCCGGCTCGACGGCCTCTGGCTCGCCGCGACGGCACTCGTGGTCGCTGTGGTGCTCGGGAGCTGCTTCCGCCGCTGACTTGCTCGCAGTCTCGACTGGCTTCTTCCAGCTGTCGCAGTAGTCGCTCACGCCAGAGGCCACGGCGCGGAGGCGCCCCGCGAGGCGCCGAGAGGAGGAGGAAGAAGAGCGGCTAGAATCGCCGTCAATGCCGCCGTCGGCGCCGCCATCCCTTCCTTTGCCGTCGTCGTCAGGCAGCGACGTCGGCGCCACGATCTCACGCAGGTCGCGGCGTAGGTACGCCAGCGTGCCGCGCACGAGGCCCTGCCGCGGCGACATTCCGCCTTTGCTTCCCCCCGCAGGGAAGAGAGAAAGAAAAGAGCGAAAGAATCGGAA
>CAIYXH010000263.1 GCA_903930195.1 uncultured Actinomycetes bacterium
GAGGCGCATCGGCTCGAGGAGACGGCGGCGACGTGGCTCGGTGGCCGGGTCTCCCGGGCGGTGCTGCGCCGGCTCGCAGCCGACGTCGTGCGCGCCTGCCGCGAGGAGGAAAAGCCGCTGCCGGCCCGTGCGCTCGACCGGATCGAGCGCGCAGGCGACCGTCTGCTCGCGGCCGTCGCACCGCCGATGGGGCGCCGCCGGCTGCGCGAGGTTCCGGCCGAGGACGCGCTGTTCCTGATCGACGCCCTCGCAGGCCTCACCGAGGAGATCCGCAGCCAGGGTGAGAGCTTCGACCAGCTCGGACGCCGCTCGATTGCCCTCGCCGGTCATGTCGAGTCGTGCATGAGCGAGGGCCGGCTCGAGCGCGTGATCTGGGCCGAGCCCGACGCGATCGCCTGGGCGCCGATCGACGTCTCCGACCGTCTGCGCGAGCTCCTCTGGAACGAAGGCCCCACCGCCATCCTCGTCTCGGCGACGCTGACGACCGGGCGGGACGCCACCTTCGTCCGCCGCAGGCTCGGACTCGACCACGCGCGCGAGCTGATCGTCGGCTCGCCGTTCGACTACGCGACGCAGGCGCTCCTCTACCTGCCGACGACGCTCCCCGATCCACGCTCCGACGGCTTCACCGAGCGCGCCGCCGACGAGACCGCGTCGCTGCTCGCGCTCTCGGAGGGACGCGCGCTCGTGCTGACCTCGAGCTACCGCGCGCTCGACGTGCTGCGCCAGCGGATCGTCGGCCGGGTGCCGTACGAGGTGCTCGTGCAGGGCGACATGCCGCGGGAGCGGCTGCTCGAGCGCTTCCGCTCCGAGATCGACTCGGTGCTGCTCGCAACGTCGACGTTCTGGCAGGGGGTGGACATCCCCGGCGAGTCGCTCTCGCTGCTCGTGATCGACAAGCTGCCGTTCTCGGCGCCGGGCGATCCGCTCCACGAGGCGCGCTGCGAGGCGGTCGAGGCGAAGGGCGGCGACTGGTTCCGCGACTACGCGCTGCCGATGGCGATGCTCCAGCTGCGGCAGGGCTTCGGGCGCCTGATCCGCGGCCACGAGGATCGCGGCGTGGTGGCGATCCTCGATCCGCGCCTGCGGACGAAGCCCTACGGTCGTTCGTTCCTCGGGGCGCTGCCGCAGTGCCCGGTGACCGAGGATGCCGCGGCGGTGGCGCACTTCTTCGGTGCCGCGTTGTCTGTCCCGGCCTGACAGAATCGGCGGGGTGCGAGGGCGGCGTGCGACGGCGATCGGTGGCGCCGTGGTGTTGGTGGCCGCAGGGGTCGGAGCCGCGACGTTCCTCTTGCACGGCACCTCGCCCGCGACCAAGGCCCGGCGCGCGGTGACCGCCGCCGGCTGCACCTTCCAGAGCTTCCCGGCCGTCGCGGGCACGCCGCTCTATACGACGCTGCCGCCGAGCAACCCCGTCCCGTTCAGCTCGTTCCCGCCCACGACCGGCCGCGGCTTCATCACCCCGGTCAGCTGGGGCGTCTACGCGCAGCCGGTCGACGAGTACCAGGCGGTGCGGAACCTTCAGCTCGGCGGGATCGTGATCCAGTGGGGCCAGGAGGTCCCTGCGGGCACGGTCACTGCGATCCAGCGCTTCGCGACGACCGACGCCGACGGCGTGCTCGCGGCGCCGCTCGCCTCGCTCGGCGACCGGATCGTGCTGAGCGCGTGGACGCATCTCGCGATCTGCACGCGCTTCGATCCCGAGGCGGCGGCAGTCTTCCGTGACACCCTTCGCTACCACGGGCCGGTACACACCGATCCCGAGGCGCTGAAGCCCGCCTGAGCTAGCCTGCGCCGGTCACCTGCCGGGGTGGCGGAACTGGTAGACGCGCTCGACTTAAAATCGAGTGTCCCTTGCGGGCGTGGGGGTTCGAGACCCTCCCCCGGCATCGCCACCCCTCTAGAGTCCGGGCGTGGAAGACGTTGCGCAGACGTCGGCGCCGGCGCTCGAGTGGGAGACGCCGCTCTTCCAGCAGGCACGCACCCAGCTCGACCAGGCGCTCGTGCAGGCGAGGGTGCCGCAGGCCGTCGTCGAGCGGCTGCGCAACCCGGAGCGCTCGGTCGTCCTCTCGCTGCCCGTGCGGATGGACGACGGGACGATCCGCTCGTTCCCGGCCTACCGCGTGCAGCACTCCTCGGTGCTCGGCCCGACGAAGGGCGGCATTCGCTACGACCCGGAGGTGAGCCTTGGCGAGTGCGCGGCGCTCGCGATGTGGATGACGTGGAAGTGCGCGCTGTTGCGCCTGCCCTACGGCGGCGCGAAGGGCGGCGTTCGCTGCGATCCGCGCGCGCTCTCGCCGGGTGAGGTCGCGCGGCTGACGCGGCGCTTCACCTCGGATCTCGCGCCGTTCATCGGGCCCGAGCTCGACATCCCGGCGCCGGACATGGCGACGAACGAGCAGACGATGGCCTGGATGATGGACACCTACTCCGCCGCCAAGGGCTACGCCGTGCCGGGGATCGTCACCGGCAAGCCGATCTCGGTCGGCGGCTCCGTCTTCCGCCACGAAGCGACCGGGGCAGGCGTGGTGATGGTGATCGAGCGCGCCTGTGCGAGGCTCGGCTGGGATCTGACGAAGCTCCGCTGCGTCGTCCAGGGCTTCGGCAACGTCGGCGGGATCGCGGCGACGGAGCTGCACGAGAAGGGCGCGACCGTGATCGCGGTCTCGGACATGTACGGCGGCGTCCACGACCCGAACGGCCTCGACATCCCGACGTTGCACGAATACGCGGTCGCCCACGGCTCGCTCGAGGGCTTCCCCGGGTCGACGGCGGTCGCGAATGCCGAGCTGCTCGAGCTCCCCTGCGACGTGCTCGTCCTCGCGGCGCGTGAGGATCAGGTGACCGAGGCGAACGCCGGCTCGCTCGCCTGCAAGCTCGTCGCCGAGGGAGCGAACGGCCCGACCTCGAACGCGGCCGACCGGATCCTCGCCGAGCGCGGGATCCCGGTGCTCCCCGACGTGCTCACGAACGCGGGCGGCGTGACCGTGTCCTACTTCGAGTGGGTGCAGGATCGCAGCCGGCTCTTCTGGGACCGCGACATGATCCGCACCCGCCTCGCGGACAAGCTGAGCGACGCATTCGACCGCGTTTGGGAGCTTTCGAGCCGCGAAGTGAGTACGCTTCGCCAGGCAGCGCTCGTCGCCGGAATCCTCGAGGTTTCCGCGGCGCTCGAGGCGCGAGGCATCTACCCATGACGACCGACACAGGCTCAACGCAGCTCGCGCGCGACGCGATGGTTCCGGATCCCGTCGCCCTTGACGGCGACGCGACCGCGCAGGAGGCCGGCGAGGCGCTTACGCGCCCCAAGGTGCGTGCGGTGCTCGTCTGCACCGACGGTGCGCTCGTCGGGGTCATCACGCGCAAGACGCTCGTCCGTGAGGTCGTCGCGACGGGCCGCGATCCGCGCTCGACGCGGCTGCACGAGATCGCCGAGGCTCCGAACGCGACGATCGACTCGACGACGCCCTTGATCGACGCCTTTGCCTTCCTCGAGGAGCACGACCTCGAGCGCGTGCCGGTCACCGAGGCCGGGAAGCTCGTCGGCGTCCTCTCCCGGTCCGCGGTTCAGCGGCGGCTCGCCGAAGACGATCCGCCGCTCGAAACCGAGAGCTAGAGCCTTCTACGCCGCCGACGCGATGGCGTCGGCGCGCGCGGTGATCTCCGCGCGGAGCGCGTCGAGCGCCCGCTGCAGGCCTTCGAGCACCGTCGGGTCGACGAGCTTCAGGTCGGCGTCGAACTTGTCCGGCGCCTGCCCGACGATGACCTCGGCGTCGACCACGCGGCCGCCCATGGCCGCGATCACCTTGCGGAGCTCCGCCTGCGACCAGACGGCGCCGAACATGCCGACGCTCGAGCCGATCACGGCGACGGGCTTGTTGCGGACGACGTTCGTCGCGATCGGGCGGGAGGCCCAGTCGAGCGCGTTCTTGAGGAATCCCGGGATCGAGGAGTTGTACTCCGGCGTCGCGATCAGGATCCCGTCGGCGGCGAGGATCGCTTCGCGGAGCTTCGCGACCGCGGCCGGCGCGGGCTCGACGTCCTCGTCCTCGTCGTACGGCGGCACGTCGCGCAGCCCGTCGAAGAAGACGAACTCGTCGTCCGGGCCGAGCAGCTCCGCGGCTTCGCGCAACAGCAAGCTGTTGTGCGAAGCGGCGCGGAGGCTGCCCGAGAGGCCCAGGAGCTTCATTGCTACGCGGCCTGCTTGAGCGAAAGGTCGGCGGTGAGCTTGACGTTGTTCGAGAGCGCCTTCGACCCGTCGGGCATGTCGGCGTTCCAGTCGATGCCGAACGCGGTGCGGTCGATCGTCGTCTCGAGCTTGAGCCCGATGCGCTGATTGCCGTACGGATCGGTGACCGGATCGCTGATCGAGCCGGTGAGCGTCGCGGGCTGCGTGATCCCCTTGAGCGTGATCTCGCCCGCGAAGGTCCCGTTCGGCTGCGCGGTGCCGCTGAAGCTGACCTTCGGGAACTTCTCGGCGTCGAAGAAGTCCGGCGCGAGGAGGTGGGCGGTGAGGTTGTCGTCCTTCGTCTGGACGGTGGCGATCGCGGCGGCGCCGGTCAGCTTGCCGTCGACGACGCTGGCCTCGACCTCCTTGACGGTGCCGGTGAAGGCACCGATGCCCATGTACTCGACCTCGAAGCCGACGGACGAGTGAACGGGATCGAGCTCGAAGGTGCCGGTCGGTACTGCGGTCTGCTCTGTGGTGCTCATGTGCGCTCCTTGATGAGAAAGTTGATGACGCAAATATATGGATAAACGATTGCGGGCGCAACGTATTCCACGACTTTCCCCTAGGGGAGCAGCGCGGCATCCATCGCGGCTCCGTCCAGGAGCTCACGACGGCTGTACCCGATCTCGGCGAGGCCGTACCGCCGCAGCACTTCGCGCACGATGAGCGCGCCGCCGACGACCACCGGGGCACGGGCGGGATCCATCCGCGGCAGCAGCGCCCGCTCCGCTTCGGGAAGAGCGGCCAGGCGGTCGACTTCGGCCTCGACGGCCGGCGTCGTCAGCTCGCCGATCAGGTCGTGGAGCTGCGAGACCGTGCCGGCGACCCCGATCGCGGCGCGCACGTCCAGGCCGGGGAGCACGCCCGTCACGTATCGGGCGGCCTCGTCGAGCTGTGCCTGGGTGGGCGGGTCGTCGCGCAAGAAGCGCTCGGTGAGGCGGACGGAGCCGATGTCGATGCTCGTGCGGAAGTCACCCAGGACGAGCTCGGTCGAGCCGCCGCCGACGTCGAGCAGGAGCGTGCCGCGCTCGACGGGCCCGACGCCGCGCGTCGTCAGCTCGGCCTCCTCCTCGCCCGAGAGCAGGCGGGTGACGAAGCCGAAGGTCTGTTCCAGCTCCTCGAGAAATGCCGGCCCGTTCTCGGCGTCGCGGACGGCGCTCGTGGCGACCGCGAGCGTGCGGGTCGCCACGAGCTCGTCGATCTCCTCGCAGTACCCGGAGAGAACGACGAACACCCGCCCCATCGCATCCGGATGGAGGCTGCGCCGTGCGTCGACGCCGTGGCCGAGCCGGGTGACGACCGAGCGGCGGACGACCTCCTCGACCTGATCGCCATCGACGTCGGCGACGAGCAGACGGGTGGAGTTGGTGCCGAGGTCGATCGCGGCGACGCGCGTCATTTGACGGGGATCAGACCGCGAAGCCAGCCGAGCTTGCCCGTGGCCTCGCCGATGGCTTGCCGCAGGAGCGCCGCCGTGGCGAGCGACTCCTGCAGGCGCCGGCGCGCGTCGTCGAGGCGGGCGGCGGTGTCTCCGGCGCCGGAGAGCCGGCGCTCGGCTTCGGAGAGGCGGCGGAAGGTGTCGCCGGCCGCGTCGGTGGAGCGGCGGCGGAAGCGCTTGAAGGCGCGCCAGGCGTCGAGCGCACGGATCGCGAGGAACGCGAGCCCGGCGAGCGCCGCGACGCCGCCGACTGCGAGCGCGATCAGGTCGAGAGCCACCATGCGGCCATCGTAGACTGGGGTGGTGACCCGGCTCCGCGCGCTGACGGTGCGGCGTTACGGCGCGACCCAGGTTGCGCTCGCCCTGATCGGCCTCGCGGCCTACGAGGCGCTGCGCCGCGCGCTGACGCCCGACTGGACGCTGGCGCTGCGGCACGCGCGGGACGTGGCGCGGCTGGAAGCCTCGCTGCACGTCGGCTGGGAGCGGCCGCTGCAAGCGTGGTTCCTCGGCGCGCCCGGTCTGGTGCAGGTGCTCGACGTCTTCTACGTCGTCGGGCACTTCGGCCTCACTGCTCTGTTTCTCGCCTGGCTCTACCGCCGCTCGCTGCCGGCGTTTCGACGGTTCCGCAACGGCCTCGTCGCCTCGACGGTGCTTGCGCTTGCGATCAGCGCCGGCTTCCCGACGGCGCCGCCGCGGATCGCCGAGCCGGGTGTCGTGGACACGCTGCGGCGTCTCTCGGGCATCGACATCGGCTCGCCCGGGTCGCTCGGCTTCTCCGATCCCGTCGCGGCCATCCCGTCGCTCCACGCCGGCTGGGCGTTCGCGCTGGGCGCGGGGCTCGTCGTCTACGGACGTGGCTGGTGGCGGCTCGCCGGTGCTGTCTACCCGGCGCTGATGGTGCTGACGATCCTCGTCACCGGCAACCACTTCGTCCTCGATGCGGTCGCCGGTGTTGTCGTCACCGCCAGCGGATTCCTGGTGACGAGCCCGCGGGTGGTACCCTTCCAGCTGCGTCGCGGGGTGGAGCAGTCAGGTAGCTCGCCGGGCTCATAACCCGGAGGTCGCAGGTTCAAATCCTGCCCCCGCTACTTCAGGATGGGTGTCGCTTCAATCCCATCATCGACCGGGCCCGAGCCGAAATCAGCCGTCGACCTGCTGCCGGCCCTCTTTCTCGGGTTGACGTTCGTCACCGGCGTCGTCGATGCGACGAGCTATCTCGGTCTAGGCCACGTCTTCGTCGCGAACATGACCGGCAATGTCGTGTTCCTCGGCTTCGGCATCGCCGGGGCCACGGGAATCTCTGTCTGGGCGTCACTCACCACCCTCGCGTTCTTCCTCTTCGGTGGAGTGGTCGGGGGACGGATCGGAAACGCGTTCGGCGGCGATCGCTACCGCCATCTGCGGGTGGCGGTCGCGATCCAGGCGGCCTTCGTCGCTGCAGCGACGGTCGTCGCCCTCTCGGCGGGTGACATCCACGCGACGAGCGTTCGCTACCCGCTCCTCGCCCTTCTCGCGTCGGGGATGGGAATCCAGAACGCTGCGGCGCGCCGGCTCGCTGTCGCTGACCTCACGACCACGGTTCTGACCCTTACCCTGACGGGTATCGCATCCGACTCGCGCGTTGCCGGCGGTGCCGGTGCGACGTTGGGCCGACGTGGGCTTGCCGTCTGCTCGATGGCGCTCGGCGCGCTCGTCGGAGGAGCACTCGTCCTCCATGTCGACGACGCGGCACCGCTCGCGGTCGCAACCGGCGTGCTCGGTGTCATCCTGCTCGCGGTTACCGACCGGATCAGACCTCGCCTGCTCGCGCGTGCCGGCGGCTCGGCGACCTGAGCGTCGCGTGGTGCTCCGCCTACCGAGCGGCGGCGCTGAGATGCGCATGCACGAGCTGCACCGCCATCGAGCCTTCGCCCACCGCCGTGGCGCAGCGCTTGACGGAGCCTGAGCGCGCGTCCCCGGCCGCGAAGATCCCCGGCACGCTCGTCTCGAGCAGGCCGTCGGCCCCGGCAGCAGCCCCCGTCAACACAAACCCGCGATCGTCCCGCGCGACGCTCTCCCCGAGCCAATCCGTGCACGGCTTGGCGCCGAGGAACAGGAAGAGCACGGTGAACGGCAGCTTCTCGCCGTCCGTCATGGTGACCGCTTCGAGATGCCCGTCTTCGCCGTGGAGCTGCGCAATCTCGCTCTTGTCTCGAACGACGACGCCGTAGCGCTCGAGCTCGTGGATCAGGTAGTCCGACATCGTCTCCCTCAGATCGGCGCGGCGGTGGAGGAGCGTGACAAGCGCACCGCCGCGGGCGAGCCAGACGGCGGCCTGTCCGGCGGAGTTCCCGCCGCCGACGACCGCGACGCGCGCCCCGACGCACTGCTGCGCTTCCGGCGGCCCGGCGGCATAGAAGATCGAGACGCCCTCGTACTGCGGCACGTGCTCGCAGGCAAGGCGCGTGTACTGCGCGCCGGTCGCGAGGATCACCGCCCGGGCCGCGACTTCGCGGTCGTCCTCGAGCCGCACGACGTGACGGTCGCCGACGGCCGGCTCGAGCGACAGGGCGCGATACGGCGTCGCGCTGCGGGCGTGGAACTTCCGCGCCTGCGTGATCGCGCGGCCGGTCAGCTCCGAGCCACTGATGCCGGCCGGGAAGCCGAGGTAGTTATCGATCCGACGTGACGATCCGGCCTGACCGCCGAGGGCGGTGCTCTCGATCACGAGCGTGTCGAGCCCTTCGGACGCGCCGTAGACGGCCGCCGCGAGCCCGGCCGGGCCTCCGCCGACGATCAGCAGGTCGACCTCCTCGCGCGGCTCGAGCTCCAGTCCGATGCCGAGCGCCCGCAGCACCTCGCCCGTCGTCGGGGCATGCAGCTCCACGCCTCCGGGAAGCCGCACGAGCGGGGCGTCCTCGCCGTCGGGCACCGCCTCGTCGTTCCAGGTGTAGGCGAGCCTGTTCGCCCGCAGGAACTCGACCATCTGCACCGTCTTGTCGGAGCCGTGCGGGCCGACGACCTCGACCCCGATCCCCTGCACGGTCTGCAGCGATTCGCGCCGCGAGATGAAGGTCGACAGCAGGACGTCGCTGAGCGCGCCGTCCTCGAAGAGAAGCGCGCGCAGCGTGTCGCGCTCGACGGCGATGTAGCGAACCGGCGTCACCGCGACCGCCGTGACGAACACCGTTTGCCCCGAGAGGAGGTTCAGCTCGCCGAGGAAGCCCGACGGGCCGTGCCGGACGATCTCGGTGCCGGCTGCGTCGATGATCGCGACCTCGCCCTCGAGGATCGCCATGAACGGATACGTGCGATCGCCGACCTCGTAGAGCTTCGTGCCCGCGGGCGCCGACCGCTCCTCGCCGACCGCGGCGAGCGTTGTGATCTGGGCCGCCGAGAGCAACGGGCTTGGCGGGGCTGCCATACGTGGATTCTGCAGGTGCGGTCAAGCCCGGTAGAAGCATCTTTCCGGCATTCACCTTTACTGATACGGTAAAGGAGTGCCGAGGATCTCTTCCAAGAATCAGGTGACGCTCCCGGTGGCGATGCTCGAAGAAGCCGGGCTCACCAACGGCGACGAGGTGATCATCGAGGTGTTCCAGCAAGGGGAACTTCGCATCCGGCGTGGCGACTCGCGGTTCGAGAGCGCGTTCGGTGCCATGACGGGGATGTATCCGCCGAACTATCTCGCGCGGCTCGACGCTGAAGACGCCGAACGGTGATCGTTGTCGACGCGGATGTGCTGATCGGCGCTCTCGATGCTTCTGACAGGCACCACCCGTTCGCTCGTGCTCTGTTCACCGAAGCCCGAAACCGGGGCGAGCCTGTCGCCATCAGCGTCGTCAATCTCTCCGAGGCGCTTGTTGCGCAAGCCGCAGATCCTCAGCATCTTCGACGCGCGCGGACTGCCATCTCCGCTTTGGGTGTCGAGATCCAGCAGCCGAACGAAGCGATCGGCGTTGACGCCGCTCGCCTACGGCACGGACATCCGATCAGCCTCGCGGATGCCTACTGCCTCGCTACGGCGCGTCACACACGCGCGTCTCTCGCGTCGTTCGACAACAAGGTCGTTCGCGCTGCGGCGAGTGAGCGCATCGCGACCGTTGAGTGACCGCCGTCAGCCCCGCAGTCGAACGCGAGCCGCAACGCGCGGGATCACGTTCGGCGCGAGGATCCAGAGCACCCAGCCGTAGCTCACGACGAAGAAGAGCGGGATCGAGAGGGCGAAGCCGACCGACGTGCCGATGCACTTGTGCTCGAGTGCGGCGATCTCCTCCTCGCAGTCGGGCTCGACTGCTCCGGTCGCCGTCGCATGGCGCACCATCACGAGCGCGACGGCGTACGCCGCAGCCTCGAGCAGGGCGTAGAACCCGAAGCAGCAGGCATGTACGAAGCGCCCCGGGTCGCCTGGAAGCGTGAGCAGCTTCGCCGCGAACGGCAGGAGCACGATCGTCAGCAGCCAGCTGAAGTTGAGCATCTCGAAGCGCCCGTCGATGCGTGTGACGAGCGCAAGCAGACGGTGATGTCCGCGCCACGCGAGCGCCACCACCCAGAAGCTGACGATGAATGCGAGGTACTGGTCTCTGTCGTGGTTCAACGACGAGAGGAACAGATGCCGGCTGCCGCGATCCGGCACCGGTAGTTCGATCGCGAGCAGCGTGATCGCGATTGCAAGCACGGCGTCCGAGAACACGACCAAACGGTCGGGCGACTCCAGCTTCCGCCTCGCGGCGCCGACGACCGTCATCTCGGGGGGAGCCTACGGGTTCAGCCGCGCGCGTTCGCCGGCACGAGGCCGTCGAGCGCGAGCGTGAGCACGCGTGTCACCGCCGCGGCGCGGGCGGTGGCGCCGGGCGCCCGTTCCATCGCACCTCGTGCCATCAGGAGCACGAGGAAGACGTCGTCGATTGCCGCATCGCGACGGAGGGAGCCAACGGCCTTCGCGTCGGCAAGCGGCGCTTTCAGCAGCTCGGCGATCCGCTGGCGTTCCTGCTCGAGCCGGGTGCCGACACAGACGTCGGCGCGCGCGAGCTCGCTCAGTGCGTAGACGTGGGTCATCATCTCGACAAGGGTGCGGAGGAGCACGAAGAAGGCATCCGGGTCGCCGGCGTGCTGTTCGGCGAGCTCCGCGACGCGCTCCACGTGCTCGCTCAACACCTCGGCTGCAAGCGCGCTGCGGTCGGGGAAGTTGCGGTAGAGGGTGGCCTGCCCGACACCTGCGCGGCGCGCGACCTCGCACATCGCGACATCGGCCGACTCCGCGAAGAGCTCGCGGGCGGCCCGAAGGATGGCCTCTCGGTTGCGGCGGGCGTCGTTCCGCTGCTGCTCGGCGGGGAGATTGTCGCTCGGCGAGGTGACCGGCATGTGACCGAGTGTACAACCGGACAGGCCTATCCGATACGTGTCGATCTGGGCGACGTCCCCGTTGACCGGCGGTGACGTCAGAGCGCTCTGATATACGTACCTCCCCGTGGACACCACTGTCCGTATCAGAACGATTCCGGCCGGCCGCTGATGCGTCAGGGGCCTCTCGCCGGTCGGTACTTCGCCGTCGCCACGATGGTGATGTGCGCGCTGATCCCGTACCTCGCGCTCTCGGCTGCGCTCGACTCGCTCGCGCCGATCATCGGCCAGCAGCTCCACATGAGCAACCAGACGCTGAGCCTCAGCGCCGGGCTCGCGAACGCCGCGTACGCGGTCGGCACGGTGCTCGCCGTCCAGTTCGCCCAGCACTTCCCGCAGCGGCGGATGCTGCTCGGTTACGCGGTGCTCCTTGTCATCGGCTGCCTGCTGACGGCTGCGGCGCAGGATCCGGCGATGTTCATCACGGGGCGGATCATCCAGGGCCTCTGCACGAGCCTGCTGCTGATCTCGGCGGTGCCGCCGCTCGCGATCGGCTACCCGCCGAACAAGCTGCGCGACACGGCCGTGATCATGAACATGTGCATCTTCGGGGCCGTCGCGCTCGGGCCGTTCATCGGCGGCCTGCAGGCCAACTCGAATGAGTGGCGGCCGCTCTTCTGGATCATCGCAGGGGTTGCAGGCATCGCGCTGCTGCTCGCGATCCTCACCTTCGAGGACGCGCCGCCCGCGAACCCGGACTCGCCGCGTGACCTGAAGGCCATCGGTCTTGCGATCGTCGGCTGTGTCGCTGCGTTCTTCGGCTCGTCGGAGCTCGCGAGCCACCGCTTCCTCAACCCGACCGCGATCGTCCCGCTGCTCGTCGGGCTCGCGACGATTGTCGTGCTGATCGTCTACCAGTACCGCGCGAAGCGGCCGCTGCTGACGATCCAGACGATGCTGACGAGCACGATGCCGGTCGCCGGCGTCGCGGTCGCCTTGTTCGCGGCTGCCGCCTCGGTCTCGGCGACGGCGCTGACCGCCGAGCAGCTCGTCGGGATCTACAGCCCGCTGCACATCGGCGAGCTCTATCTCCCCGAGGCCGCCGGCGCGATCATCACCGCTGTCGCGCTCGGCATCGTGATCAACAAGAAGGCCATGCACTACCTGCCGCTCGTCGGGATGATCTTCCTGGCTGCGGGGATCGTCGTCTTCCGCATCCACGTGCCCTCCACGCAGGCAACCACGCTGATCGGCTCCGGGCTCACCGGCGTCGGCCTCGGCGCGACGGTTGCGCCCGCGCTCTTCGTGGCCGGCTTCTCGCTGCCCTCGGCGAACCTCCAGCGCGTCTTTGCGATCGTCGAGCTCCTGCGGGCCGTCGCCGCGTTCATGATTGCGCCGATCTTCATCCACTTCGCCGCGAACGTCGGCTCGAGCTCTGCCGTCGGGACGGGCTATGCGCTCTGGATCGGCTTCGGGCTCGCGGTCGTCGGCGCGGTGATCGGTGTGGTGCTCTACGCCCTCGGCGGCGCCCGCCCGCAGACCCCGGACCTCCCGAAGTTCCTCGCCGGCATCGAGCCCGCGTGGAACTCGCCGCCGCTCCTCGCCCGGCTTCGCCGTAACGCCGCCGCAGGGAGCGTCGCGACGGAGGGTGCGGAGTAGATGGCAGACTCGAAGCAGATGACCGGGCCCGTGCTCTTCGCCTACGACGGCTGCGACCTCGCCAAGTTCTCGATCGAGCAGGCAGCGCGCGAGCTCGCGCCGGGGCGTGAGGCGATCGTCGTCACCGTCTGGCAGCCCGCCGATGTCGGCTTCGTGCTGCCGGCCGGGGGTCAGCACCTCGACGCGCTCAACGCCGCCGATGTCGGCTCCGCCGCCGAGAAGGTCGCCGCCGAAGGCGCCGCGATCGCGAACCAGGCCGGGTTCCACGCCACCGCCCTCACGGTCGAGGCAGCGCCGACGTGGAAGGGCATCGTCCAGGTGGCCGAGGACAGAGGCGCGAGCCTCATCGTGCTCGGCGCCCACTGCCACAGCGGCCTCCTGGATCACCTGCTCGGGAACGTCTCGAGCTCCGTGGTGACGAACGCACCGGTCTCGGTGCTCGTCGTCCACCCCGCTGCCTAGAGCGCTCTAGCTCGTGAAGTAGTGCCCCTGGTCGAGATCCTCGATCAGACCGGGATGCGTCGGCTCCCACCCGAGCAGCTCGCGCGTGATCGCGCACGTCGCGGGCGTGTCGGTGCCGAGCAGGGGAGCGATCCAGCCGAAGTGCGCAGCGGCATCGTCCTGCGCGACGGAGGTGACGGGCAGGTCGAGCCCGCGGCCGATCGCCTCGGCGAGCTCGCGGATCGGCACGCCCTCGTCGCCGACGCCGTGGAGCGTCGACCCGGCCGGTGCCGACTCGATCGCAAGGCGGAAGAGCCGCGCCGCGTCGAAGCGGTGGACGGCCGGCCAGCGGTTCGCGCCGTCGCCGATGTAGCCGGAGACGCCCTTGTCGCGGGCGACGCCGATGATCGTCGGGACGAAGCCCTTGTCGCCGTCGCCATGGACGGTGGGCGGGAGCCGAACGACCGACGAGCGGATGCCGCGGTCGGCGAACGAGAGCGTCAGCTCCGCAGTGCCGTGGCGCGTCGCGCCGAAGCCCTCGGTGGGCTCGTGGCCGTCGACCTCCGTCGCCGCGCGTCCCGGTGCAACGCCGAATAGGCCCGACGCGATCACGAGCGGACGATCGGAGCCGGCGAGCACCTCGCCGAACAGCTCCACCGCCGCCCGGTCGAGCTGGGCTGCACCTTCGAAGTCGCCGGTCTGCATCCAGTCGTGGTTGAAGGCGAGATGGGCGAGACCGTCCGACGAGGTCGCGGCCTCCCGGAGCACGTCGAGGTCTTCGAGCCCGCCGCGAACGGCAGTCGCGCCCGCAGCCTCGATCGCGGCGGCGGAGGCCTCGGAGCGGGCGAGGCCGACGACCTCGTGGCCTGCGCCGATCAGCTCCGGGACGGTCGCCGAGCCGATCCAGCCCGACGCCCCTGTGACCAAAATACGCATGAGAGTTCCTTTCGTGGGAAGCCAATGTCAGTGACTGACATGACCGTAGCAGAGTGATGGCAGTCGCTGACATCGGGGCTACACTGGCGCGATGGGACGGTGGCAACCAGACGCACGTGGGCGGCTCGCAGAGGCCGCGATGGAGCTCTACGGCGAGCGCGGCTTCGACCAGACGACCGCCGCCGAGATCGCCGAGCGCGCCGGGCTGACCGAGCGCACCTTCTTCCGCTACTTCGCCGACAAGCGCGAGGTGCTCTTCGCCGGCACCGACGAGGCCAAGGGGCTGATCGTCGGTGCTGTCGCAGGCGCGCCGCCTGCTGCCATGCCGCTGGAGGCGGTCACGGCAGGTCTCATCGCCTTCGCCGGGGTGCTCGACGAGGAGCGCGGACGCGAGTTCGCCCGCCGCCGGCAGCGGATCATCGCCTCGAGCGACGAGCTGCGCGAGCGCGAGCTGATCAAGCTCGCCGCCTGGGCCGAGGCGCTCGGCGACGCGTTGCGCACGCGCGGCGTCGACGAGAAGACCGCGCAGCTGACGGGGGAGGTCGGCATCGCCGTCTTTCGCACCGCCTTCGGCCGCTGGGTCGAGACGACGCGCGGGCCGACGCTCGTGAAGCTCTTGGTCCAGGTGCTCGACGAGCTCAGCTCCCTCGCCGCGTAGCCCCGCCCCGGTACCGTGATCCGTGAGAGTTCCTGGCGACTTGGAGGAGGACGGATGAGCGGACAGACGGAGACGGCGATCCTGGCAGGCGGCTGCTTCTGGGGCATGCAGGATCTGATCCGGAAGCGTCCCGGCGTGATCTCGACGCGGGTCGGCTACTCGGGCGGTGACGTCCCGAACGCGACCTATCGCAACCACGGCACCCATGCCGAGGCGATCGAGATCGTCTTCGACCCCGAGCAGACCTCCTACCGCGACCTCCTCGAGTTCTTCTTCCAGATCCACGATCCGACAACGCTCAATCGCCAGGGGAACGACCTCGGCATGAGCTACCGCTCGGCGATCTACTACACCGGCGACGAGCAGAAGCGTGTCGCCGAGGAGACGATCGCCGACGTCGACGCGTCCGATCTCTGGCCGGACAAGGTCGTCACCGAGATCGCCCCCGCCGGCCCCTTCTGGGAGGCCGAGCCGGAGCATCAGGACTATCTCGAGCGGATCCCGAACGGCTACACCTGCCACTTTCCGCGCCCCGGCTGGGTTCTGCCCCACCGCGCCGCGGTGTAGCGGGGACTGTCCCCGGCGAAGCCGGGGCCGGGTCCTGACGTCCACGGCCGCTGACCGACGGGACAGGCCTCGCTGACGCGGCGACAGTCCCTACGCGACGACCGGCTCGACGACGAGGCGGGTACGACGCTCGCCCTTGCCGATCCGCAGCGAGAGCCCCGACGCGAGCAGGCAGAGCGCGCCGGCGCTGACGAACGCCACGGTGTAGCTCCCGAACCAGCCGCGCGACTCGCCCGCCGCCCAGGCGGCGAAGGCGGCGCCGAGCTGGTGGGCGGCAAAGATCCAGCCGAAGACGACCCCGACCCGCTCGCGCCCGAAGCTGTCGGCGGTGAGGGCCACGGTCGGCGGCACCGTCGCGACCCAGTCGAGCCCGTAGAAGACGGCGAAGAGGACGAGGGTGTAGTCCGAGCCGAACGCGTACGGCAGCGCCATCACGGCGAGGCCGCGCAGGGCGTAGTACCAGGCGAGCAGATGGCGCGGATCCATCCGGTCGGTCAACCAGCCGGACGCGGTCGTGCCGATCACGTCGAAGAGCCCCATCAGCGCGAGGAGCGACGCACCGGTGACCGCGGTCATCCCGTGGTCGATCGCGGCCGGGATGAGGTGCGTTCCGATCAGGCCGTTGGTCGAGAGACCGCAGATGAAGAACGTCGCCGACAGGAGCCAGAACGTCCGCGAGCGGATGCCGAGCCGCAGGCCGTCGATCGCCGGCTTGAACGGACGCGGTGAGCGCTCCGGCACCGGGACCGGCTCGGGCGCACCGTAGGGCTCGAGACCGATCGTCTGCGGCCGGTCACGGACGACCAGCGCGACGATCGGGAAGACGAGCACCATCGCGACGATCGCCACAGAGGCTGCAGCCCAGCGCCAGCCGTAGTTCGTCGCGAGCCAGGCGAGCGCCGGCAGGAAGATCATCTGCCCGCTCGCATTCGAGGCGGTGAGGATCCCCGTCACGAGGCCGCGCCGCTCGTAGAACCAGCGGTTCGCCACCGTCGCCGCGAGCGGAACCGAGACGGCGCCGGTCGCTCCGCCGACGACGACGCCCCAGAGCAGATCGAGCTGCCACGGCGCGTCCATGAGCGTCGTCAGGCCCGCGCCCGTCGCCACCGTGACAAGCGCGATCAGCATCACCTTGCGCACGCCGAAGCGCTCCATCAGCGCGGCCGAGAACGGCGCCGTGAGCCCGAAGAAGACGAGTCCGAGCGAGACAGCCACCGAGATCGTCCCGCGCGACCAGCCGAATTCGTTCTGAAGCGGGACGATCAATACGCCCGGCGTCGCACGGAAGCCGGCGGTCGTGATCAGCGTGACGAAGGTCACGATCACGATCAGCCACGCGTAGTGCAGCGGGCGCCCGATGAGCCGCTCGAACATCCCCTAGAGATACAGCAGGGGAGGTTGTTCGGGTTCCGTTTCGGCGCTAGATCGAGGGGCGTAACCCTGGTAACCTCGATCTGGGTGTGCCGTTCTGGCAGGCGCCTTGCGACACACCGGTAGTTGGCTGATCCACACAACTCTAGGAGTCGCCGTGTCGCTTGCGAAGCGCTTCGTCGTAGCTGTTTTCCTGATCGCAGCCGTGGCTGCCGTGCCGACCGCCGGCGCGCGCCAGGCCGGGGCGTTCCCCACCCGTGGCATCTTCGTGGCGGGCACCAGCCTCGCGGGCATCAAGCTCGGTGACACGCAGGCCGCCGTGAAGGCGAAGCTCGGCCCGCGGTACGAGGTCTTCGACCAGTCGAAGGACGTCGTCTGGCTGTACGAGTACCAGGGCGGGGAGCCGCTCGGGATGGGCGTGCGCTTCGACAAGAACCTGAAGGTCGTCGCGCTGTTCACGCTCGGGACGCCGGTCGGTTGGAAGACGGACAAGGGCCTCAAGCTCTTCGACCCGATCTCGAACGTCTACCAGTACTACGACACGGCGAACGAGTCGCGCTGCATCGGCTACGACGCGCTGACGATGCCGGGGAAGAAGTTCACCTCGGCGTTCTACAGCGCCGCGGGCATCGTCTACGGGTTCGCGCTCGTCGGGCCCGGCCAGAACGTCTGCCAGTAACAGCGTTGCGATGAAGGTCAGACCTCCGGTCTGACCCAGGTTGGGTGGGCCGAAGGCCGAACGTCGGGCCAGGCCCTGGCGGCTACGCGGCGCGTCCGAGGAGGACGCAGCCGTTGTGGCCGCCGAGGCCCATCGCGTTCGAGAGCGCGACGTCGAGCTCGACCTCGCGGGCCACGTTCGGGACGTAGTCGAGGTCGCAGTCCGGATCCGGGTTGTGCAGGTTGATCGTCGGCGGCAGCTTCTGGTCGCGCAGCGCGAGGATGCACATGATCGCCTCGATCGCCCCGGCCGCCCCGAAGGCGTGGCCCATCATCGACTTCGTCGAGGAGACGGCCAGCTTGTAGGCGTGGTCACCGAAGACGTTCTTGATCGCGCGCGTCTCTGCGGGGTCGCCGAGCGGCGTGCCCGTGCCGTGCGCGTTGA